>JAEXOD010000148.1 GCA_023447335.1 Bacteroidota bacterium | reverse complement strand
AATAACGAACCGAACTTTTCTTCTGCTTCTTCTTCAGAGATTCCTAATGCTTTAAACATTATTTTTTGAAGTTTGTTATCATGTATTCTTATACTTCCGCCGGCAATTTCGTTTCCGTTTAATACTAAGTCATATGCACGGGCTTTTACTCTTCCCGGTTCGCTTTCCATATATTGAATATCTTCAAATGCAGGGGACGTAAACGGATGATGCATAGCGTAATAACGCTTAGTATCTTCATCCCACTCAAATAGCGGAAAGTCCGTTACCCAAAGCAATGCGGGCGTATCATCAGTAGGAATAACATTCATTCTTTTAGCCATTTCTAAACGTAAATGACCCATAATATTTAATGTTTTTAATCTTGTTCCTGATAATATAAACACTAAATCACCCGGTTTAGCGTTTAACTTATTAATTATTCCTTGTTTTTCTTCATCGGTTAAAAATTTTGCAATAGGAGCTTCAAGTCCGTCTTCTTTTACTCTCATCCAAATTAAACCGCCGGCACCAAGTTTTTTAACAAAATCGGTTAAAACGTCTAATTGATTTCGAGTGTATTCTCCGCATCCCGCTGCCAATAGAGATGTAATAATGCCGTTGTTTTCAACTGCATCTTTAAAAACTCTAAATTCTGATTTTTCGAATACATCATTTAATGTAACCATTTCTAAACCGAATTTTAGATTTGGTTTATCACTGCCGTATTTTTCCATAGCTTCATTAAACGACAACCTTTTTAGCGGAAGCGGTAAATCGTAGTTTTTAATTTCTTTGAATAATCTTTGCATCAAGCCTTCAACTATTTCAAATACATCTTCGGTATCCACAAACGACATTTCCACATCTATTTGAGTAAATTCAGGCTGTCTATCTGCTCTAAGATCCTCATCTCTAAAACACTTAACTATTTGGAAATATCTATCCATACCTGCAACCATAAGCAATTGTTTATATTGCTGAGGTGATTGTGGCAATGCGTAAAATTTCCCTTTATGCAAACGACTGGGAACTAAAAAATCTCTTGCACCTTCAGGAGTGCTTTTCATCAATACCGGAGTTTCAACTTCAATAAATGAGTTTTTATCAAAATATTCGCGTGCAATTTGACAAACCTTATGACGCATAAACATATTATTTTGTAATTTTAGACGTCTTAAGTCTAAATATCTATATTTTAAACGTAAGTCTTCGTTTACGTCAATATCATCTTTAATTTGAAACGGAGGAGTAACTGCAGTATTGAGAATTATCAATTTTTCAATCATAACATCAATATTACCTGTTGAAAGCGAAGGATTTTCTGTTCCTTCAGGTCTTTTTCTAACTTTCCCTTCAATTGATACCACAAATTCACTTCTTAACTCTTTACCTGCTTCGTGAGCATGCAAATTAAAAGTCGGTTCAAATACAATCTGAGTAATACCATACCTATCACGTAAATCAATAAATATTACACCGCCAAGGTCTCTTCTGTTATCTACCCAACCGTTCAGAACAACTTCTTGTCCAATATGTTCTTCGCGTAACTCGCCACACGTATGGGTTCTCTTTTTGAATTTCATTTTACTCTATTCCGCAAAAATTTAAAATTGACTTGCAAATTACATAATATTATTTTTTTATTCAATACAAATTTATTAGATTTGTAAAATTATGCATTTTTAAAATTGTTTTATGCGGATTTAACCCGGACCACAAATAGGATATGTCGTCTTAAATACAGTTTTTCATGCATAATAAAGTTGAAAAAAAATTTAGAATGTATTGAATTTTTGATTAATTATTACGATAATGATATGAAAACTAAAATAATTAAGGTAAAATGTACATAAAAAAAGATTTGATTACATATAAGTTCGCTTTCAAGTTTGAAGATGAACGTAATATAACATTTGATATAAGGATAGAACCATTAACAATGAATTTATTGCGTAACTCTTCGGAATATCCGGAATGGACGAAGATGGATCACTTTAAATGCCCTCATTGCCCCCTTAACAGCAACGAATACATTTATTGCCCGGTAGCAGTTAACTTAAATAGCGTAATTAAATCTTTTAATAATGTTTCATCATTCGATAAAGTATTTATAGAAGTAATTTCTGAAGAAAGAGGATACTTTAAGAAAACTGACGTGCAAAGCGGCGTTAGCAGCCTTATAGGAATATTAATGGTTACAAGCGGATGCCCGATAATGGGGAAGTTAAAACCGATGGTGCGATTTCATCTTCCGTTCGCTACATTAGACGAAACGGAATACAAAGTTTTTTCGATGTATTTATTAGCTCAATTTGTAAAACGAGTTAACGGTTTAGAACCTGATTGGGATTTAGTCAAACTACAAAAAATTTATGACGATATAAAAATTCTAAACATAAACGTTGCTTCAAAAATTGCTGATTTGGAAGCAAAAGACGCAAGCATTAACGCTGTAGTTGTATTAAACAATTTTGCTGATATTGTTTCATTTAGCATCGAAGAACAAGATTTATCCAATTTTAATATTTACTTTAAGGATTACTTAAAAGAACAAGATTAATAAATTCCATTATAGCTTACTAGTAATTTATATTAATATCCTTATCTCTTTTATTTTTTTAATTATTTCCTTATTTTATTTTCATGATTTTGATAAAATTGAAAATACGGAAATATGAATAAATGAATCCAAAGTTAATCCTCTCTCTAAATTCTGAATTAATTATTTCTTCTGTTAACATTAATTTTAATGAACTTACTGAAAATGAATTTAACGAAGCAGATTTTTTAAACTATAGCATTTTTCAAGTATTTACATTTAGCTCTATTCAGTCAAACAATCTAGCTGAAGAAATACTTAACGGAAGCATTAAATCCATTTATGCCACTCATAAAAATTCTTTATTCAAAATAACAATTAGTAGTCTGCTTATAGAAAACAAAAAAATTTTTATTTTTCTATGTTTTCCGTTAAAAGATAATAAAATTCCGTCATTTGAAAATAAACTTGAATTATTAACAAGAATAGTAAATAATACAGACCATTTGGTTTGGACCATAGCTTTACCTGATTATAAAACAATTTTCTTAAACTCTGCAGTTGAAAAAATTTACGGTTATTCAGTTGATGATTTTTTTGAAACTCCTAATTTGTGGTATGAATGTATTCATACGGATGATAGAAAATTTGTTTTGGAAAAAATGACTGAAATTGAAGAAAATAAAATCTTGGTCATCAAACATCGAATTATTCATAAGTCCGGCGATATCCGGTGGATTAACAATCATTTTACTTATTGGGCTGGAGATGGGAACAGGCCGGATTATATTCACGGAATTGCAACCGATATTACTCAAAGTGTTGAAAATATAAATATTTCGGAGAATCAAACCTCCCTACTAAATTCACTATTAGAAAATTTACCGGACATAGTCTTTGCAAAATCATTAAACGGAGTTTACTTAAAGGGGAATAAAGAATTTGAAATTTTCAACAATTTGCCTGCTTCTGCTTATACGGGATTAGATGATTATCAAATATTTTGTACGGAGTTGGCAAACAAATTTATAGCTCAAGATAGAGAAGTATTACAAACAGGAACTACAATAACCATTAAAGATAGCATTGGACAATATGACGGATCTATAAAAACATTTTTAACCACAAAGTCACCTTTACGTAATTCTCAGAACGACATTATTGGCATAGTGGGTGTTAGTAGGGATATCACCGATACTTTAAATACTCAACAAGCCCTGAATGAAAGCGAAGCAAAATATAGACTAGTTGTAAATAGTTTAAAAGAGATTGTTTTTCAAGCTAACGATAGAGGGGAATGGTTATTTTTAAATCCGATTTGGGAAGAAATTACCGGATTTACGGTTAAAGAAAGCATTAACCAATCTTTTGAAAACTTTCTTGTGCCTTATGAAATACAAAAAAACAGAATTTATTTTAGGGAATTATTATCTCACGATAGAGAGTATTGCAAATTTGAAACTAAATTAAAGACTAAGAATAATGAGATAAAATGGGTTGAAATTTTTGCACAATTACAATCTACAGAACCCGATCAGCCTATTGCCGTTAGCGGAACAATTACCGATATTTCAAGCCGAAAAGAAATGGAAGAAAAAATATTCTCATTGAATCTATTACATTCCCTTATCAATGAAATATCTTCATTACTAATTCAATCAAACTTTAACGAGATATCAAGTTCCATAAATAGAGCATTACATATGCTTGGCGATTATTCTAACGTAGATAGAGTATATATTTTTGAATTTGATTATTCTACCGATACCATGAATAACACTTACGAGTGGTGTGCTGAAGGAATTACTCCGGAAATTGATAATTTAAGAGATATACCTAATTCAATAATTCCCCGATGGTTTGAAAAATTCAATAACAACGAGTATGTTTATATTCCCGATGTATCTCAAATTGAAGAAGAATATATTGCAGAAAAGGAGATCCTTGAACCGCAAGGCATAATTTCTTTATTAACTATCCCCATATTTTTTATCGACAAATTAATTGGGTTTATCGGCTTTGATTCTGTAAAAAAGCAAAGAGAATGGGATTTTGAATATATTGCATTATTGCGCTTAGCAGCAGAAATAATTTCAGGAGCTTTATATAGAAGAAATTTTGAAACAGAATTAATAAAAGCAAAAGAATTATCCGAAAAAGCCAATACCGCCAAATCTGAGTTTATTGCCAATATGAGCCACGAAATTCGCAGCCCTATGAATGCAATATTAGGATTTAGTGAAATACTTTTAAATATGGTTAAGTCTCCTCAAGAAAAAAATTTCTTATGTAATATATTATTAAGCGGTAAAACACTTTTATCTTTAATAAACGATATATTGGATCTTTCGAAAATTGAATCCGGAAGGATTGAATTATTCAAAGAGCAAATTAATCTGGCTAACTTAATTAAAGAAATAGAACAGATATTTTCGTACCAAGCAAACGCAAAAAATATAAATATTAAAACCGTAATTACATTTGATCCTAACAACAATTTTATAATTGACGAAGTTAGATTACGTCAGGTATTATTTAATTTAATCGGTAATGCGGTTAAGTTTACCGATTCCGGAGAAATAATAATATTTTGCAATTATATCCCAAATTTTGCTAATTCCAATTTAGGTACTTTAATATTAAAAGTTTCTGATACGGGAATCGGAATTTCCGAAGAGCACTTTGAAACTATATTCGAATCATTCAGACAAGTAACCGGAGGTGAAACCAAAAAATACGGTGGGACCGGTCTTGGATTAACCATAAGTAAAAGACTTATAAATTTAATGGGGGGTGAAATAACAGTAGAAAGCGTAGTTAATAAGGGAAGTACTTTTACTGTTGCGCTAATGGATATTGAAACAATTGAAAGCAAAATAAAATCTAAACCACAAATTTCGGAAAATACAAGTACAATAAAGTTTAACAATGCTGATATTTTAATAATTGACGATATTGATTTTAATAGAGATATTGCCGGAATTTTACTTTCAGAATTGGGATTTAATGTTTATAAAGCAAGCTCATTTAACTCTGCAAAACCTATTTTAGAAAATAATTTTCCGGATTTAATATTACTTGATATAAGAATGCCCGGAATAAACGGTATTGAAGCAGCTAAAATTATTAGGTCTTTACCTAGTGGGGCTAATGTAAGAATTATTGCATTTACCGCTTCTTCAAAATCTGACAAAGAAATTTATGATGAATTTAATTTTGACGGAATTATAAGAAAACCTATTTTACGTTCTGATTTAGTTCAAATGTTAAAAGAATTTATTCCGTATGAAAATATTGATACTAGTTTAGTCGATTCAGATTTGGAAAAAACAAAAAACAAAAAAGTTGTGTTAACAGATAAACTAATTGAGGAATTTGAGAATATTATAATTCCTCAAATCATAATGTTAAAGGAAACAGTTGTATTAGATGATTTAGATGCACTAATTTTAAATTTGGAGAATATTTTAGAACATAACAACGCTAGTGTTTTTGAAGATGATTTAATTGAATTAAAAACAGCAAAAGAGAATTACGATTTTGAACAAATAGGAAAAATTATAAACTATATTTTTGAAACTTTCACCAAAAGTAAGGGATAAAAAAGTAATATGAGCCAAAACACTAATAGAAAAGGGAAAGTATTAATTGTTGACGATAACCCTAAAAACTTGCAATATGCCGCTAAAGTATTAACAGACGCAGGTTATGATATAAGCGTTGCACAAAGCGGAATGAATGCTTTAAATTATATTAATAGGACATCTCCTCTGCCGGACTTAATTTTACTTGATATTATGATGCCCGAAATGTCCGGTTATGAGGTTTGTGAAAAGTTAAAATCTTCATCCCTAACTAAAGATATTCCCGTTATATTCTTAACGGCAAAAACCGAAATAGATGATATAGTTAAAGGTTTTGATTTAGGCGGGGTTGATTATATTACAAAACCTTTCCAACCTAAAGAAATATTAGCAAGAATTAAAACCCATATTGAACTAATAAGAACAAAAATAGAATTAAAAGAGAAAAATGACCTTTTAAACCTATATAATAAAAGCTTAATAGACCAAATTAAAGAAAGAACAAATGAATTAATTTCCGCACACAACAATATTGAAAATTATAAACAGCTTAAGTCTAATTTTTTAGCACAAATTTCACATGAAATTAGAACCCCTGTTAATGTAATTATTAATTACCTTACACTGTTAAAATTAGACGCGGAAGAAAACGATTCAAATAATATTGATAACGAATTATTTAACTCAATTAATTCTGCATCCAGACGATTAATTAGAACAATTGAAATGATTGTTACTATGTCTGAATTACAAAATAATATTTTCCATATTGAAAAAGCCCCCACATTTGTGATTAGTGAAATTCTATATCCTTTAATTGAAAAACGAGATTCGGATTTCAAGTCCAAAAAACTTCAACTATTTACCAATATAAGTGCATTTAATCAGCTTGCGAATATTGATAAAGACTCTATGTTCACGGTATTTGATAACATTATCGATAATGCGATAAAATATACAACAAAAGGAAGCGTCACTATTACTGCATTAAACAATTCCGAAGGAATACTTACCGTTACGATAGAAGACTCGGGAATAGGTATTTCAGAGGAATATTTAGGCTCGATATTTAGACCTTTTACGCAAGAAGACGAAGGTTATACAAGAAGATTTGAAGGGAACGGTTTAGGTTTAACAATTAGTAAAAAGATGTGTGAACTTAATGACGTTTATTTTAATATTGTATCAAAAAAAGGAGAAGGAACTAAAGTTACTATCAATATTAATGTTGTAAGCTAAGCAAAAAACAAGATATTTTGTAATGTTTTAATTAAGGTATTTTATACTCCATAATTATAAAATACCTTTTAGAAAGATAAAATTAATCAACATCCAATACTAATCTAAAGCCGTAATAACTATCACCGTCATACAAATAATATCTGCTTCTGTTAGCAATGCGACAACCGCTTTCATCATTATCCCAAGAACCTCCTCTTATTACTCGTTCACTTCCGCTTTTTGGACCAAGCGGATTATCGCTCGGGCTATCTTTGTAATATTCCGCGCCATAACTATCTTGACACCATTCCCATACATTCCCCGTCATATCATAAATTCCGAGTTCGTTCGGCATTTTTGTTCCTACGGGATGGGTTGTGCTATCGCTATTATCTTTATACCAAGCAATTTCATTTAAATTATTACTACCGGCATAAATAAAACCTTGTGATTTATTTCCGCCCTTGGCAGCATATTCCCATTCGGCTTCAGTTGGTAATCTATATTCTAAACGAGTATATTTATTTATTTTTTTTATAAATTCCTGAACATCTGTCCAGCTTACATTTTCAACAGGCAAATTTTCTCCTTCATAAAAACTTGGATTTGAACCCATTATTTCTTTCCATTCTTTTTGAGTTATCTCACATTTACCGATATAAAAACTGTTAAGAGTAACTTCATGAAGCGGTTTTTCATCTTCCCCTCCGTCATTACTTCCCATAATAAAAGTGCCCCCCTCAACATAAACCATATCAATAGTTTGAGAAAATACTAATTGACTAACAAGAAAAACAGAAATCATAAACAGACTATTTAACTTCATTTTTATTGTTCCTATTTGTTGTATAATTTTTAGTAGCAAATAAAACCGGTCTTAGAATTAATCGGATTTTAATTAATAAATTAGTATATTTTATAATAAAAAACAAATCCAATTTGGGAATATATACCTTCTTAAATGCATTAATACAAGTTTATTATTTGCCCAACATCAAATCGCTTTATGCATCCTTTCACAAAACACTATATATTTATTGACAGACTAAATTATTTAAGAAAAGTTAATAAGTGGTTTGGATGCTTTTAAAATTAGAACAGCAGGTCTGCTTTTAATAAGCTCCTATTATTTGCCTTTAATCATTTTTATAAACCTCTAATCATTTTATAATGGTTAACCTAATATTATACAATTATCTTTGCAACACTTTAATTTTACTAACGTCTAAAGATATTTCGGAATTTTATATTTTTATCATAAATTAATAGGCACTATCATGAAGTCGTTTCATTTTTTAATTATCTTTATTTTAGGAACATTGACATCCTCATTCGGTCAATGGGAAAATGTAGCCGAAAATGTTAAAAGCCGCAAGTATTTTAAGCGTGCCGAGTGGTTTTTTAAACAGCGTGCCGCACCTTACGATACTATCTGCGTTACACAATTAAATGCAGAATATAAAACCGAAAGAGCAAAAACCTTGTATTCACACGAATATTCAAAAAATTCATGGTTACCGCTGGGTCCTAAGGGGATAATTTCATATTTCCCTTCCCATTGGGGTGTTAGCAGCGGCAGATGCCGAGGAATTGACGTACATCCTACAAATCCCGATATAGTGTACTTAGGTACGGCTTCAGGCGGATTATGGAAAACCACGAACGGAGGCGATTCTTGGACAAGTATTAGTTCAACATTTACAACTAACACTTTTGGGGCAATTGCAATCGATCCGATTGACCCTAACACTGTTTATGCCGGTACAGGTGAATCTTTCCACGGTTTGGCTCCTACTATTTACTATGGTGACGGTATCTATAAAACGACCGATGCCGGTACTACTTGGACACAAATAGCCCCCGAATTAGGAAATTATACACACACCGGAGATATTGTCGTAAATCCCCATAATAACAACTTTGTTTATGCAGCCCTTACAAATGCTAATTATTATCTTGGAACTTTAAATAATACGGGTGTTTGGACAAGTACCGATAAAGGACAAACTTGGACTAACACATTAGTTGCTTATAGTGCTTTTGATATTGCCGTTCACCCAACAGACCCCAACAAGGTATATGCCGCAGTGGGAGGAGCCAATGCCTCATCCGGATTTTATGTATCTAACGATAAAGGTTTAACTTGGGTAAAAAGTTCTTCAGGTCTTCCTACATCAAGCTCAATCGGAAGGATGCACATTAGTTTATGTACTTCTTCGCCTTCAGTAATATACTCAATAATTTTCGGAGGAACCGGAAGTTCTGCTTATAAAACAACAAATGGCGGAGAAACTTGGTCAAAGTGTGCTCAGAATAATCCTTTGGCAGGTTACCATGCTTCATTAAATTGGTATGATCAAGGAGGATACGATTTATGCATAGCCGTAGATCCGGAAAACCCTAATTATGTTTTTGCCGGAAATGTCGAGTTACACAAAATGACAGACGGAAATACATTTAATGTTGAACGCATCCAAGGTTCAAATGATGTATGGGGAAGCCCGGTACATTGCGATTATCATAGAATCCTCTTTTCCCCCTCTAATAATAAGACCGTCTATATTGTAAGTGACGGTGGTATTTTTAGGTCAACAGACGGAGGAGTTAGCTGGGATCACAAAAACAACGGAATAGCTACCATTCAGTTCTACGGCTTGGCTTCACATCCTACAAATAGAGATATTTTAATTGGAGGTGCACAAGATAACGGAAATTTTAGAACATTAAACGGTGGGGCTACAAACTGGGAATTAACTACAACCGGAGACGGAATGATTAACTTTTACGATTACACAAATCCAAATATCGTGTATTCAAGCATTCAATACGGTTCAATTCTTAAAAGTTTAAATGGCGGGATTTTTGGTTCGTTTTCCAGCATCTCTCCAAATTACGCTGCAGACGAAAACCCTTACTGGACCGCTCCGTTTTTTATGCATCCTACTAATCATAATATTTTATATGTGGCTTCAAGAAAATTACGCAAATCAACAAATGCCGGTCAAACTTGGGAAGTTATTAGCGAATCCTTTCCGCAAGGAATTAACACTATGGCACAAAATAAAAATTTCCCCGAAATTATGATTTTGGCTGCGGGAGGTAACAGCTATATCGCAAATCCTGTTATTGCCGTATCCACTAATGAAGGCGTAAACTGGACTAGAGTTCAGACCAATATTCCGGACGCCCCTAGATTTGTACCAAGCGTAAAAACAGATCCTTTTGAAAGAAATACGGTTTACGTTGTCCGTTCAGGTTTTAATTCAGGTAAGATTTATAAATCAACTGATTTAGGATTAAATTGGACAAGTATTTCTGGAGATTTACCAAATATTCCCCACAACGACATAATTATTGACCCTAAAATTCCCGGCACTATGTACGTAGCCAATGATTTTGGAGTTTACCAAACATCCAACGGCGGAATAAACTGGACACGAATGGGCTCAAATATGCCGATAGTTCCCGTTTTGGTTTTAGATTATGTTGAATATGGTACAACACGCCTTTTACGCGCAGGAACTTATGGTCTTTCTGCTTTTGAATATGAATTACCCGAAGCTAATTTTGCATTTATAAATATGGTTGAACCTTACGGAGGAGCTACTTTAGTAAACGGAAGTCGAGTAAATATAAGTTGGTTTTCTAATAGCATAGAAAATCTTAATATTTATTATTCAAAAGATAATAAATTAACTTGGCAACCAATTGTAACAAATTACAATGCTAATCAAAATCAATATTCATGGCTTATTCCACTAGGAACCGCAGATAGTTGCTTTATTAAAATTGAAGATTCTCAAAATCCTCAAACTACACAAATTAACTCACAACCGTTTAAAGTTGTAAATTTAACAAAAGCAAACTTAATTTCTCCGGCAAATAATAGCGTTGAGTTTGACCATGAACCGGCAAAATTTGAATGGCAAAAAGTAATAGGCACACAATATTACACATTACGCATTGCATCAGACTCGGCTCTTTCAAATATAGTTTATTTAGATAGTTTAATTGAATCAAATACTGTTGAAATTAACTCGTTGGCAGGTTATCAAAATTATTATTACGCCGTATCTACAAGAAATGAACTTGTTCCGGAAATATCATCAAACACGTATAAATTCAAAACAATGATGTCAAAACCCTCATTAGTATATCCGGAGCATGAAGCAGTAAACGTTCCTTTAAATGTTAACTTAAAATGGAATTCTGTTTACGGAGCAGAAAAATATCACTTGCAAGTTGCAAAAACCATCTTTTTCGGAGCCTCTCAAACCGTTGTTGATGATAGCAATTTAGTAACAAATGAATTTGAACTAAACAATTTGCAAATTAACAAGTATTATTTTTGGAAGGTTAGAGCAGTAAATTCAGAATCCAAAAGTAAATATAGTTCAATCAATAAATTCAAAACAATAGAATTTACGGATGTTACAGAAGATAATTTAGGATTTCCGGTTGAATTTGAATTATTAGGAAACTATCCCAATCCGTTTAACCCTACAACTAATATCAAATTCGGAATTCCCGAAGCCTCTTCGGTAAGTATTACAATATATGACCAAATCGGAACTCAGATTGCCAAACTAAGCAACACTTATTCAAGTCCGGGCTATTATAGATTAACTTGGAACGGTTTAAACAACCACGGTAATCCTGTATCCAGCGGTATTTATTATTATAGAATTGAGGCAAAATCGCTTTCCAATTTAGCCAAAAACTTCATTAAAACATCTAAAATGATATTAATAAAGTAAAAAAGAGAAATATTAAAACCGTCATAACAAAAATTTATGGCGGTTTTTTTATTTTAAAATCACTATTTTAAAATTATTCATATCGAGTATTAATGTTTATCGAAAAAAAACTGACGTTTGAAAAACTTCCGTCCTTTTATTTGGTTAATTTAATCGGATGGTTTTTACTTATCAGTGCCGATTCCGTTATTTTAACATTTTGGATGAAAATTAGCTATTCTTTTTATGCTTATCTAGCAAACGCATCGCAGTGGTTCACAGGTTTTTTTGTTACTATTTTAATGCGTTTTTTTTATAAATTTATATATTCAAAAAATAAATCCATTATTTACATATTGGGATTTGTTATAATTTTTTCGGCTCTCGGAGCTATATTACTGTACGGTTTTTCGCATATAACTATTATTTGTTTTCAAAAATAAGTTTTTCTGAATTAGTAAACAGAGCTTTTTCATCTACTAACTTAATGTTTAGAATGACCCAATTATTCCCCATAATGCTTGCATGGAGCATGCTTTATTTCGGAATTAAATTATGGTTCGATTTTTCACAAGAAAAAGAGAGGACACAAAAAGCGGAATATTTGGCACAAGCTGCTCGCTTACAATTATTAAGATATCAAATTAATCCTCATTTTTTATTTAACTCGTTTAGTTCTCTTCGAGCTTTAATTAGAAGTAATCAAGATTTGGCTGTTGATATGGTAGGTAAAATAGCCGAGTTTTACAGATATTCGCTATTAATGAAAAACAATATTACCGTTCCGCTAATTACCGAAATTGAGGCAATAAAGAACTACACCGAAATCGAAAAAATTCGATTTGCCGATAATATTGAATTTACATATAATATTGATAAACCTGCAGAAAGTTATTTAATTCCCCCTTTTCTTATTCATCCTTTAATAGATAATGCTATAAAATATGGGATGAAAACATCCAAATTGCCTTTAAAGATTTTTTTAACCGTTACTTTAATTAAAAACGATTTATTTATTGAAGTAAAAAATACGGGTGAACTTATTAAACCGGAAGTTGATTCACCCGATAGCACAAAAACAGGATTACAAAACATTAACGAGAGATTAAATTTAGTATATCCTAATAGAAGCAAATTTAGTATATTTGAATTAGAAAACTTTGTAGTAATTCAAATAACTATTTTTGAGAAGATTATCGATGATTCCGTTAAAAGCAATAATAGTTGATGACGAACCTTTAGCAAGAGAAGATTTAAAAGCATTATTAAAAGACTATGACGAAATTGAAGTTATTTACGAAGCTTCAACAGTAAACGAAGCCGAAGAATATTTAAAAAACAATAAATGCAATTTAGTTTTTTTGGATATTCAAATGCCCGGGAAAACCGGCCTTGAGCTTGTAAAAAGCATTCCCGTACAAACTAAAATAATTTTTGTTACCGCATACGATGAACATGCTATAAAAGCTTTTGAATTAGATGCTATTGATTATCTTCTTAAACCCGTTAATAAAAAACGATTTGAAATTACTCTACAAAAAATAACTGATCGCACTAAATTTATTCCAAAAAGTTTTGAAAAATTAAGCCATGAAGACACACTTTTTTTGATGTTAAACAATTCTTATAAATTTATTAAAATTAGTGATATTTATAAACTAAACTCTGCAGGTAATTATTCCGAAATATTTTGTAAGAACGGAATTAAAGGATTAATTTTAAAAAACTTAAAAGAATGGGAAGAAAGATTACCTGATAACAAATTTATAAGAATACATAAAAATACAATTGTTAACTTAGAATTTATCGAAAGAATTGAAGAATGGTTTAATTCTTCTTTTAAAGTATATTTAAAGGGAGAAAGCGAACCCCATATTATGAGTAGAAGATACGCCTCTAAATTAAAAGAAACAATGCGCTAAATTTTAAAAACACCATACTTATACCGCTTATAATCTCTATTTACCTAATATCATTTTCTATATTTTATCTATCCTTATTTACTTTATATTTCATTATTGCTTTAATTACTTATAATAATTGGTAAAATATTTTAATATATACTTAAACACATTTTAATTGAAAATTTAAAGTTAATAATTGGATTTAATATGAAACGAATATCTACATATCACAAATTTTGGATAATAGTACTATTTATTGTTTTTTTATCAGATAGTATTTGTCCTTGTACAAGTTTTGCGGTTTATTTTAATAATACATACTACGGATTAAATCTTGATTGGCAAAATACCGAAATTAAATTTTCGATAAAAAGATTCGAAGGATATAAAGTATTTTATGTAGAATTCCTTTCCAACGGTAGTTGGTTAACTTCTTGCGGATTTAATGAAAGGGGGCTTTTAGCAACAAGCCAACTTGTTTACCCGGGGGTTGCCGCTACATTAAAACCAAATGAATTACCCCTTGATTACGGAGGATTATTTAGAGTTTCAACCGACTTTTTCGGCAGGGTTGATACCTTAAAGACGTTTTTGAAATCAACAAATAACCGATTAATTCAAGTTCCGTTTATAAAACTTCATAGTCTAGTTGCATCTAAAGATGGTTCTGCAGCGGTTTTTGAAAGCGGCGCAGATTCCAATATGATTACCAATACCGGCGAAAATTTTATAGTTATGACTAATTTTAATAATCATAAATTCTGGGGGAAACCCTACACTTTAACAACCGGTACCGGTTCGGATAGATACCAATCTGCTTACGCTTACATAACACAAAATAATCTAAACTTTACATATGAAAATGCTTGGGAAGTTTTGAAACGAACAAAACAAACATCCGGCTCATACCCAACTATTTGCTCATTCATTTTTGACCCTCTAAATCGTTCGGTTTATATTGCCATAAAACGTAATTATGAGCAAATTTATAAAGTTTCTTTAATTGATAATTATATTGAAACCTTTAGCGGATTTACTACCTACACAAAATTAAACCTAACAAACGAGGGTATTTTAGCATCCGAATTAGTAAACTTAACAGAGATAAATGAAACAACACAAACTAATAACTATTCATTTAACTTAGAACAAAACTATCCAAATCCTTTTAATCCGGAAACAAATATTACGTTTTCACTAGATAAAAGCGAGTATGTTACATTAAAAATTTATGATTTATTAGGCAATGAAATTACAACTTTAATTGATAAATATATTCCCGCAGGTAATCACCAATTATCTTGGAATGCAAAAGATAATAAAAGCGGAATATATTTTTATAGATTACAAACACTTAACAAATCTATCACTAAAAAAATGATTTATTTAAAATAAGTGTTAGAAGGGTGGAAAAGTGGAACAGTGAAACGGTGGAACGGAGAAACAGTGGAACAGTGAAACGGTGGAACGGTGAAACGGTGGAACGGTGAAACAGTGAAACGGTGGAACG
>JAEXOD010000145.1 GCA_023447335.1 Bacteroidota bacterium | reverse complement strand
TCTCATTCAATATAAAGCACTTTAGAAAATGGCACTTTCCTTGTTCCCATGCTCTCATCTTCAGGATTATTTATAGCCTCCATCTCTTCTATTAGATCATCAGGATAATTATCTATCACCATCTTTAATGGTTTTAATACAGCCATTACACGCATGGCTCGTTTGTTTAAGTCTTCTCTAACGCTATGTTCTAATAAAGCAATGTCAATTATATTATCTCGTTTTGCAACTCCGATTCTTTCGGCAAAGTTCCTAATCGATTCAGGAGTATAACCACGTCTCCTAATACCGGCTATAGTTGGCATTCTTGGATCATCCCAACCACTTACATATCTTTCCTGAACAAGTTGTAACAACTTTCGTTTACTCATTACTGTATAATTAAGATTTAGTCTTGCAAATTCAATCTGCTGCGGATGATGTTTCGCCTCAATAGCATCTAACAACCAATCATATAAAGGTCTATGGTTCTCAAATTCTAAAGTACAAATTGAATGAGTAATTCCTTCAATCATGTCGCTATATCCGTGTGCAAAATCATACATAGGATATATACACCATTTATCGCCGGTACGATGATGTGTTGCCTTTAAAATTCTATACAAAATGGGGTCACGCAAATTCATATTTGGAGAACTCATATCAATTTTGGCTCTAAGGACGTATTTGCCCTCTTCAAATTCACCGGCTTTCATACGTTCAAATAAATCAAGATTCTCTTCCACTGATCTATTTCTATAGGGACTCTCTTTACCTGCTTCAGTTAAAGTACCTCTATACTGTCTCATCTCTTCCGGTGTTAGTTCACAAACATAAGCTTTTCCGACTTTAATAAGATAAATAGCAAATTCATAAATCTTTTCAAAATAATCAGATGCATAAAATTCTCTATCTTCCCAATCAAATCCAAGCCATTTTACATCTTCTCTTATTGAATCAACATATTCAACATCTTCCTTACTTGGGTTAGTATCATCAAAACGAAGATTACACTTCCCGTTAAACTCTTTTGCTAACCCAAAATTGAGGCAAATTGATTTAGCATGACCAATGTGAAGATAACCGTTTGGTTCGGGAGGAAATCTTGTATGTACTTTTCCAAAAAATTTATTACTTTTTAAATCATCAAGAATAATTGACTTGATGAAATTAATTGAACTCGGAATTTTTTCTTCTAAATCGTTATTCATATTATAACCCATATTAAAAATAATTCAATATTAAATTTAAATAAAAAACCATTAAAATTAAAGCGCTAACTTATTAAAGATAATTATTTAGTGAGGGGTATATTAAAAATAAACGTGGAACCAATATTAACTTTACTTTTAACTTTCAATTCTCCCCCATTGCGCTCAATAAATTCTTTACATAATATTAACCCTAAACCAGTGCCTTTCTCATTTTCGGTTCCTCTTCGACTTATATTTTTATCTATCCTAAATAAATCTTTTAATGTATTTTTATCCATACCTATACCTGAATCTGCTAAAGTAATTATTGCATACCGTTTATTCTTTTTAACGGAAATTTTAATTTCTCCGCCTCTATTTGTGAACTTAAGACTATTTGAAAGCAAATTAGTAATAACACTATTAATCATTTTAATATCTGAATAAACGAAAATGTTTTCTTCAAAATCAGTTTCTATTTTTATTTCTTTTTTTATTGCGTTCCCCATCAGTAAACTTCTTACTGATTTAATTAATTCCGATAAATTAAAGTTCTCTTTATTTATTTCTATCTTACCTAATTGTACCCTACTCCACTCTAATAAGTTTTCAATCAATGCATATAAGTTTTTTGTACCTTCACCCATATTTTTGATAATATATTCAATTTCTTCTTTACTTAAGCTATCAAATTCTTCTCTTAATATATTTTAAAATCCTAAAATACTTTGAAACGGACTCTTTAAATCATGTGCAAGAATTGAAAAGAATTTATCCTTGCTGCTATTTATTAATTTAAGTTCTTTTTCGGATTCTTCAAGCATCTTTGTTTTATTTTGCAATTCTCCTATATAAACATTCAGTTTGTTTGTTGCTACGGTTAATTCTGTAATGTCACGTGAGATTGCAAAAAATGCAATATTCTCTCCTTTTGCATCAGTTAATGGTAATATTTCGATATCTATATGTTTGTTTTTCGTTTTTACCGGATTTTTATACCATAATTTTGCATTCCATTTTTTTTTATCATCTATTATCCTTTTTAAATCAGTTATTTTAGGAATAAATAGACCAAACTCTTCTAAATTTGAATAATGTCGATTTATTAATTGCTTCTTATTGAATCCGAACATTAATTCCGTTGCTGCATTTAAATCTATTATTTCACCCCTATTGTTAAAAATAAAAACGGAGTCATTTAAATTTTCAAAAATTAGAGCACTACGTCTCAATTCCTCTTCATACTTCTTAATATCAGTAATATCAAGTATTAATGTAATAATTCTAATAACTTTGTTATCGTCTATAACCGGAATAAATTTAATTTCAAAAAAGAAGTTCTCTTTTCCCAAAGTAAACGGTTCAAAAATAATTAGTTCTTTTTTAGATTCGCATATCACACTATAAAAACTTAAATTTAAAAATGTAAAAAGTTGAATCATATCTTCTAAACTTAAATCTTTACATATTAAATCATCGTTTGCTTTCCTAATAAAATTTATTAATGAATTATTCATCAAAACAACTTTATTTTTTTTATCAGTAACAAATAACATATCACTAAGTGCATTAATAGTTGTTTTGTTTAAATTTTCCGAATTCGATAATTCAACTTCTGCATTTTTTCTTTCGGTAATGTCTCGAAAAACACTTAATAAGAAAGTTTTATTCTCTAATTCCACATATCCGTTAGTTAACTCAAACCAAACATATGAATCATTCCATAAATGTAATTGCTTTTCAAATCTATAAGAGATGTTTCTATTTCTTATATCGTCTTCAAGTCTTTTAAGAGTTTTTTCTCTCCTTTTTTTATCTTTAATTTCAGGAAGTTTTTCATAAAATAAAACCGAGATGGGTTTTCCAATTAATTCTTGTTCAGTTAATCCAAACATTAAACAAAATGCCGGATTGACCATAAATATTTTACCCTTGTCATCTAAAATGCGCATCCCGTCAATAGAATTTATCCATATTGACTTAAATAACATCTCAGATTTTCTTAACGCTGCTTCAATTTCCTTTTTGTCAGTTATATCCCTTGTTATCCCCAATGTACCGATTATGTTTTTATCTTCATCAAGTAAAGGAGCTTTTATTGTCGAAACCCATCTATAACTTCCGTTAGAATGTTTAATCAATTCTTCTTTGTTAATGAAAGGAACAACAGAATTTATTAAATCTTTCTCATCTGCTAATGCTTCCTCTGAATGACTTTCTGTAAAAAAATCTTTATCAGATTTTCCTAATGCTTCATATTCTCCACTTACTCCTAAAGTATCAATTTGAGTTTTGTTTATTCTTAAGAATTTACTCTCTTTATCTTTTATATAAATTGAATCCGGTAATTGATTCATAATATTAAACATAAACATCTTTTCTAATTTCAACTCACTTTTAATTTTAACATAATTAGAGTTATCTTGAAGAAAAAAAACGTAATATGTCGATTTTTCAAAAACTTTTACTACTTTTGCGGAAATAAAAACAATTTCATCCTCAATTTTCAAATTCGAAGTAAATTCAACAAATTCTGAACCTGTTTTTAAATTATCTAAATCTTCAAGAAATTTTTCGTTAATAATTCCTTCAAATAAAGACAAAATATTATTATTTTCTTTACTTAGCGATAGAGAATTGCATTTTTTATTTTTCGTGATTATGTCAAATTTTTCATCACAAATTAATATATATTCATTACTATAATCAAAAATTCTCGTTAAAAGATCTTTTTCGTTTTTCATTACACCCTCATGCTAAGGATAAATAATTTTATATTTTTTGATTTTAGATTGCAAAGTAATCAGATTTATATTAGCCATTTGAAAATATATTTATTTTTACAAATCATTAATTCATATTTTTCAAAACAATTATTCTAGTTATCTTCATTGTTTAATTGTTATTAAATGATACTTAGCCGTAAATATAACATTATTTCGTTACATAAAAAAGCAATTTAGTCTAAAACCCATTGTACAATTTGTAATATAATTATTTTTCCCAAGCTAAACATAATAAGAAATAAATAAATATACACACAACTTATTCATTTAAGAAAGCAACTTTTTATCAATATATTTGCAATATTAGCAAATTTTTAAATACAATTAAGAAGTTAACAGATTACTATTTATTTCACTCGAATTTTCAAATCATTATTCTTAAATTTATTATCTGGTTAGAAACCAATTAAACTTTAAAGAAATATATTCTTAGATGAACGAAGACTATAATTTTTGATTAACAATTAAAAAATTACGATATATTTATATATTTAATAAAATTGAATACTAATGTAAATTTATCAGAAGTAACATCTAGAAACTTGTAAATAGAATTCAATAATAATGCAGTAATTTATCAATATACTTTCTGTATATAATAAAAATAGGCTGCTGACCATAAAAAACATGAATCAACAGCCTATTTATATTTTAGGGGGAATTTTTATTTTTACACTTAAAAATTATTGTAAAATTTTTAATGAAAAAAGGGAAATATTTTTACACACCTTTTCTGGAACTTTAAAATAAAAAAACTCTAAGGATTAACTTAGAGTTTAGTACCGAAGGCCGGACTCGAACCGGCACTTGGTTTGAGCCAAACTGGATTTTGAGTCCAGCGCGTCTACCAATTCCGCCACTTCGGCAAATCATAATTTCAAGAATGTAAATTTAATAAACTTTTTTACTTTATGCAATACTTATTTTAATTTTAAGTATTATTTTTGTATTTTAAGAAAATGTTTAAACCTTTATGAATAAAATCGAATTATTAGCCCCTGCCAAGAATTTTGAATTTGGAGTTGCTGCAATTAATAGTGGTGCTGATGCAGTATATGTAGGAGCATCTTATTTCGGTGCAAGAAAAGCAGCTTCAAACAATTTGGAAGATATTGAAAGGCTTATTAAATATGCCCATTTTTTTGATGTTTCAGTGTACGTTACAGTTAATACTTTAATTTTCGAAAAAGAACTTAACGACGTTAAAACATTAATTCATGAACTGTATAAAATAGGTGCTGACGCAATAATTTTTCAAGATTTTGCAATCCTCGAAATGGATCTACCCCCTATTAAGCTTTTTGCTTCAACTCAAACCAACAATTATAATATAGAAAAGATAAAGTATCTCGATAAATTAAAAATTGACAGAGTTATTTTAGCTAGAGAACTTAGTTTAGAACAAATTTATGAAATACGAAAATCAACATCAATAGAGCTAGAAACTTTTATTTTCGGCGCTTTATGCGTTAGTTTAAGCGGACAATGTTACCTCAGTAGATATCTTGGAAATAGAAGTGCAAATCGAGGAGAATGTGCGCAACCTTGCAGAACTATTTATTCGCTAATAGATGCAAGTGGTAAAATATTAATAAAAGATAAACACTTGCTTTCAATTAAGGATTTGAACCTTGAAAACTACCTTCCGCAACTTTTAGATTGCGGAGTTAGTTCATTTAAAATTGAGGGCAGGTTGAAGGATATCGACTATGTGACAAATGTAGTTTCTTATTTTAGGAAAAAAATTGATAATATTTTAATTGAGAAGAACTTGATTAAATCTTCCTCGGGAATTATACTAAATACTTTTACTCCTGACGTTTTTAATACATTTAATAGAGGTTTTACAGATTATTTTATTATTTCGGATAATAATAAAATTGCAGCGCATAATTCTCCCAAATTTATTGGTGAAAAAATTGGGAAAGTCATTAAAAGTAGCGAAGGAATTATTGAAATTGACACAAACAAAGAGTTAACAAACGGAGACGGTTTGTGTTTTTTTATGGATAATATATTAAACGGAATAAGAATTAACAAGTATGAAAATAAGAAGATTTATCATAATAAACAGATTGTGATTAAAAATGGAACTATTATATATCGCAATTTTAATAAAAATTTCATCGATGTTATAATTAAAAATCCACCTAAACGTAAAGTTTTAGCAAATATTCTTATAGAAGAAATTGATGCTCGGATGAAATTTATTATCACAGATGAAGATAATAATATGTTTTCGCATGTTATTGATTTTCCGTTTGAACCAGCACTAAATAAAAACAAACAAATCGACGTTTTCAAGATACAATTTAAAAAAACCGGAAATTCAAATTTTGTAATTAATGACGTAATTGTTAAATTAAACGTAATTCCTCATCTTAAAATTTCTGAATTGAATTCAATTAAAGAAATTCTTATTGAAGGACTAGGGAAATTAAGGATTTTTAATTATAAAACATCAAACACAAGTTATAAAAAATCAAAAATCAATTATTTCGAAAAGAACTTAGATTATAGGTCTAATATCATAAACCCGTTATCAAAACAATTCTTCGAGAATAGGGGTGTTGAAAATTTCGAAACCGGCTTTGAATTAGACCCTGATAAAGATAACGTGAATTTAATGACTACTAAATATTGTTTAAGATACGAAATAGATCAATGCTTAAAAAGAAGTGAAACACATTATAAAGGTGATTTATACTTAATTGGCAACAATAATAAATTTAAATTAGAATTTGATTGTAAAAATTGTTTTATGTTTATAAAAAAATCCTAAATAATTGCATATATTTAAAATAAAAAAGCGAGTTAAAGAACTCGCTTTTAGCTGCCCTGCCAGGGTTCGAACCTGGACATTTCTGATCCAGAGTCAGATGTGTTGCCAATTACACCACAGGGCAATTTTTTAAGATTTTAAAAATAACAATATATTATAAATAAATCAATATTTTTATAAAAATTCTATTTTTCTTTTATTATATTATATGATTAAAATATTTATGTTTATGATTAAATCATTATTTTTTTTCTTATTAGTTAGTCTAAATATCTCTGCTCAAAATCGTTTATTAACTAGATCTATCGGCGATTTTAACAACGCAAGTTCCTTTAGTTTTCTTTCCTCAGGTTATTTCATTGTTTCGGATATTCAAACAAACGAAATTTATAAAATTGATACACTAGGAACTGTTAATAAGGAAACAGGCGGATACGGATGGCAACCAGGTCTGTTTGATACTCCTTCAGATATCTTTTCTAACGAACTTAACTCTTATATTTGTGATAAAAACAATGATAGAATTGTAATTACAGATAGAGAATTAAATTTCCTATCAATTTTAAAAGCATCGGATAATGATGCATCAGAGGGCACTTATAAGCAACCCACTTGTTTTGGTATTAATAATCAAAGTGATTTTTTTATATTAGATTCGTATAATCAAAGAATTTTAAAATATAATTTACGTGGTGATTTTATTCAACAAATCGGTGGTTTTGATTCAGGAGAATTTTATTTAACTAATCCTAACAAATTTGCTTTATCTCCTGACGGTAAACTATTTGTGATTAACGAAAATTATATTTTTGTTTTTGACCAGTTCGGTTCCGGTTTAGTTAAAATTGAAGCACCGATTAAAAATGCGAAAATTAAAATTTTTAGTACTTTTGTAACAATTTCAAATGATAAAGATATATATACATTAAATTTAACTGATCTAAAAGCAGGTTTTTCATATAATAAACTAATGAATGATGTTTTAATTGTAGAAGCAATTTATACGGGAAATCGTTTGTATGTGTTAACTAATACAAAAATACATTTCTATGAATAAATTTAATTATAAAGTTGATTATCTTAATTTAATTTTATTTATTTTAATATTTGTTTGGCTAATATTAATACATTTTAACTTTTTATCCATACTTTTTCCGTCTCTTTCTGTTTTAGACCTGTTTATCAGTAAAATGTTTTCAATTGTTTGTCATCAGGAAAAAGATAAAGTTTTAACTTGTTCCGGGCATTCTGCTTTTGTTTGTTTTAGATGCCTAGGTTTATATTGGGGTGTGTTTATTTCTAGTTTTTTTCTTTTTATTTTTAAACGTCTTTATAATGCCGCTAACAAGAAATTGTTTTTTACATCATTAATTTTTATCGGAATTGATGTATTACTTGTTAATTTAGGAATATATAAATATAATAATTATATTACATTTTTAACCGGATTTCTTTTAGGTTTCATTTGTTTTTTATATCTTTACAAGAGCATTTTTGAACAACTATCCGAAAATAAAGTAATTGATGAATAAAAAGATTATATCCCCTTTTGTAGCAGGTTTTGCAGCAGGAGTATTACAGATTGTTCCACTCTTAAAAGGTTTTGCCTGCTGTTTGGTTATTCCTGCCGCTGCTTATTTTTCTCTTCTTCTAGATAAAAAAGCAAACAGAAATAACGATGATATTACGTTCAAAAAGGCTGCATGGTTTGGAATTTTAACCGGACTGTTTGCTGCCGTTTTTGCAACAACATTTGAAGTAATAATAACATTAATAACTAAAAACAATGACATTGTTTTTGCTTTACCTGAATTGAATAAAATGTTTAGCGGAATGCCCATCGACGCCAAGATTAAACAAGAATTAATTAACATTATGACTAACATTGCTAAAGAGATCAAAGCTTACGGTTTCTCCTTCTTCTACACAATATCAATCTTTTTCAATAATTTGTTTATTAATGTGATTTTTGGTTTTCTTGGTGGAGTTATATCAATGCAAATTTTAAACAAAAAAAAGAATAGCGAATTATGATATCAGGTTTTATTTTCTTCGTTCATTTTATCTTTATACTTATTATATTCTCGAAAAAATGGCAGAACGAATCACTTTCTTCAGCATTTTCTAACAGTGTTTTAATAGTTATTTTATTCGCAATTGGTTGGTCGTTAACTACTTTTATTACAAAATTATTAGTAGAGGCAAAAGGTTTTGGTATTTATTTCGATAGAGATACTTTATCTTTAACTCTTCTGACTATTGGTGAATACTTTTTTTATATAATGTATTTTAGTAAAGATTTTAACGAAGTCGATACGGAAAAGTAATTACTACTGTTTGAGATATTTGTTTAGCGTTTTTCGGAAGGGGCTCAAAACGCCATTGACTTAACGAGTTTATAGCTGCTGTTTCTAATCTACTATCTGCTTTAATAACAGGAATAATCTTCGAGACTGTGCCATCGGGTAAAATTGTGAATCTTAGCCGAATATCAATTTCTTTAGAAACACCGACAGGATAATCGGGCAAAGGATGATGATAAATTTTTCTTTTACCTCTTCCGCCAAAATCAATTGAAAAACCATCACCACCTTCCCCCATTCCAGACTCATTTTCTTCTGAACTAGATGTTTCCTGCATCAATGATTTTGGCTTAACATCTTTTTTTTCATCAGTCTTTGTCAATACTTTATTTTCGTCATCGGTATTTTTAACTTTCGGCACTTCAATTTTCTCTTCTTCCTCTTGTTGTGTTTCAACTCTTCTTTCTGCAGTTCTAGAATTTATACCGCCATAACCGGATGAACCAAAACCTAAAGTAATATACTCTTCCTGAATTTCAGGAGAGCTAACTTTTAAGAAATATAGTATAACAAATATTATTAAATGAAAGGTTACTGAATAAATATAACCTTTTGTTTCGAATTTAATTTTCATATCAAAAAGATTCTTTTTCGGTTTCTATGGTGAATTTATCTATTCCGACTCCTTTGGCTAAATCAATCACTTTAATTACTATGTCAATATTTACTGATTTATCAGCTTTAATTATCAAGTTATTCTCTTGAATATCACTTTTAGCCGAACTTAGCTTAGCAGGAAGAAGTTCCAGACTTGTTATATCACTTCCAAAATACACCTGTTTATTTTCAGTTATTGTTACAATTAGCGACGATGCGATTGATTGTTCATTATTTTTTGAACCCGGTAATTTAACTTTTACTCCTGTCTGAATTACAAATTGTGATGTTAACAAGAAAAAAATTAAAAGTAACATTACTATATCGGTTAATGAAGAATATGAAAATCCGTTCAATGGTTTATTTGATGTTGTTAATTTCATCCCAACCCCTAATTATCGGATTCTAATTCATCAAAATCAATATTTTTATTTTTTGCCATCTCCTCAAGAATATCAATTATATCATTGCTAACAACTTCTAAATCTAATACTAAACTATTAACTCTTTCTACAATAGTATTATAAAAAGTTGTAGCGATAATTCCGACTATTAATCCGAATGCCGTTGTTAATAATGCTTCCCAAATTCCTCCGGCTAAATCACTTGGATTTGTAGAGCCGTGTAAATCTTCAATTTTTCTGAAAGCTGCAATCATTCCGGTAACCGTGCCCAAAAAGCCTAATAAAGGTGCCGCACCGCTAATAGTAGCTAAAAGTGAAAGCCCTTTTTCCAATTTAACTATTTCTTGTTTTCCGGCACTTTCAATAGCTTCTTTAACGCGTTCATTTCCCAATGTAAACTTTTTAAGTCCTTTTTTAACAATGTTGCTTACCGAGCTTTTTTCTTGATTGCAAAAGTTTATAGCACCTTGTATGTCTCTTTTCTTTAAAAATGATCTTAATTTTACTAAAAATGCCGGTATATTTGCTTTTGACCTATTAATTACGATATATCTCTCAACAATAATTTTAATTGCAATGACCGAACATAACAATATCGGCCACATTATAAATCCGCCTTTCAAAAAAATAGAGAAAAAACTCATATCATTCCTTACTTATTTTATTTATAGATTATTCTTTTTAATATACGCTTCTGCTTCTGATTTTGAATTAAAATCATATATTTTAACTCGATACCAAATACCTAATGACTTAAGATCGACTTTAACTATGGAAGCATTAATTCCTTTCGCTCGCAATCGTTTAACTGCAATTTCTGCTTGTGTTTTTGTATTCCATGAAGAAGTTTGAACATTATACTTTTTTCCGTCGAAAAATATTTTCTCAGCTATCTGCCTATCATCAACTCCTGTTTTATATAATTCACCAACTATCGGTTTTACAGTTTCTTCTTTAACCGTTTTTGTATTTGTTATACTCTCAGTTTTAGTAAAAGTTTCTGGAGATTTCTCTGAACCGTTTTTAATTATTTCTGATTTAGTTTCTTCTTTTTTTATATTTTCACTATTCTGCAAATCAGTTTTTTGTTTATCGGATATTGAATCATGACTTATATTCTTTTCTTTTTCAATATTCTTATCTACCGATTTCTCTTTAATAATTGGCTTTTCACTAACAGTTTCATGAGTTTCACTTCCTTTTACTGTTGTGGTTTTGGAAGTTCTATAAAAAAAGAAATAATAAACGGTCCCTAAAATTACTAAAGTTAATACCCCTAATCCAATATAAATTAGCAGTTTTTTAAAATTAATTTTTTTCTTTAGAATTACTTTTTGTTCTTCTTTTTCTTCAACTAATGAATCAAATAACTCGTCAATATTAGTTTCAATTTCATCTTCAGCACTATCTTGATTTTTTGAATTCTCAAAACCTTTAATATTGTCATTCCGAATTTCTTCTATATCTTGAGAATTATCCACTATTTCTTTTGAGTCGTTTAATTCTTGTGAAATATCCTGTAAAAAAGGCGTAACATCTTCATCTTTTATTGGTGAATCAAAAGTCTCTTTTAACTCAAAGATATCGATTTGCTCTTCATCTTTTTCATCAGTAAATAACTCATCTTCTAATTCTTTTGTCCAATCGGTATCATTTGGAACAGAAGCACTAACATCTTTAATCAATTTTGAATTATCTGATTTATTTTCAGTAGTTTCAGAAAATTTTTGAAAAATATCATTCGGATTTGATATAGTGTTCTCTTCTGATAGATTAAGATTTTCTATATTAAAATCATTATCAAAATCAAAATCTTCAGAATTATTTAATTCATCAGACACACTCAATTCATCAGAACTATTTAATTTAACTTCATCAAGAAATGCATTATTTTCAATCAATTCAGTGGTTTCTGAATTAACATTACTAAAATCATCACTTTCTTCTTTTGTCGATTCAATATCATTAAATAAATTTTCATTTAAAAATGTATCGATGTTGCTAATATCGTTTTCTTCAATTAGTTCTTCATCATAATTTGTTTCGCTCGGCTCATTATTATGATCTTTATTTTTTGAAACAGAATCATCAAAATTTAAAACCAAATTGGGGAGAATATTTTTTTCATCAAGAAGTTGTTGTTCGTTATTTAAGTTATCCTCTTCAATAAAATCAATTTCTTTACTAACAACAAAATCTTCCCACAAATTTAATCCTTCAAAAAAATCGGATTTTTTTATTAATTCATTTATACTTTCTTCAAGATACTTTTGTAATTTAAAAAGAGAATTAGAATAATCTAGTGAACCTGAATTTATTGAAGAAATCGAAATAACAGGTTTATTGATAGAGATTGTAAATAACTCTTCTATAGATTTATTAAACTCTACTTCTTTCTTTTTTATCGGAATATTAACAAACGCAAATTCTTCTGATTCTGATAAGTTATTGAATGGAACAAATACTAATGTATCAGAATTAGAGTCAGGTTGATTTCCTTTTTTTAATTGAAAGAACCCAATTTTTGGAATCCTGATTAATTCATCATATCGTAAATTTTCAGAAATGCGATTAATGAAAACATCATATGCAAAATTTTTCTCAGAACCGCTTACATTCAGTTCTCGGCAAATTTTATTAATTAAAAATTCATATTGGTATTGTTTCATTTACTTTTCACCATTTATAATTAATACCGGCGTAAATATCCAATGGTTTTTCTAAATAATTATTATATAAATAGTTCTTATTATTTAGAATATTTTCAAAATGTAATACGATTCCAAGATTGTCATATAATGTATATTCACCTTTTAATGCAATGTTAATATAGTCCGGTAACGTTACAGAATTTAATTCATCAGCATATGTTTTATGTTTCCAATCAAGCCCTAATGTCAAACTTATATAATCATTAAATATATATTTATAATTAGCAGCAAAATCAAATGAAGGTGTAAAAGGCAAAACTACATCATCTGGCATTCTATAATTGTTATATACAAACTCACCAAACAAATCTCCGTAATCACCGAGTTTAAAATAATAATTAGAAAATACTTCAAAAGCATCCACTTTTCTAGCCTCATAAATGTCGAAGAAACCCTTATTTGCTTTATCAGAATAATAAAATTTGTTATCAATTGTTTTTATATTTATTCCAAAAGTGGCTTCAATTAGCTTCAAATAGTTATACCTTAAACTAAGTTTTAGATTTCCTTTATATTCTTCATAATGATTATCGTTATTTGCAAACTTTATAAACCTATTTTCATTGAAAAAATCTTGACTTGTGTAAAACTTTGTCATCGGGGAGAAATTTAAATCAATTGCAAAATTTTTGTTCAGGCTTACTTGAACAAATGCAGTAGGACTGATAAAAGAATTAGAATCATAATTTGCAATATATAAACCTGCACCGAATGAAATATTTGCATTGGGTGAGTATTTTCCACTTACTTTAGTAGTCCAATAATCATAATTGTATGATTTTAAATTTCCTGTAGATATGTACTGTCGCAAATAACTCCCTTCAAAACTCAGTCTAATATTATTAAAATCCGAACTAAAAAAACCTGTCCCTATAATATTCATAGAACGATAATCATTAGAGTTCGTAAATATTCCGTCCGATTTTAAGGATAAACCAAAATTGAATTCTTTTATAAATGTATTTTCAATAAGTAAATTAGCTGATCCCATCTGGATTTTGTTCTGAAATTCCGGTGTATTTGACATGAAATGTTTATACCATATTCTTTCATAATCGGCACCCACCTGAATTTTTGTAGCGGGTAGTAATATTGATTCGTTATCAACAAAATATTTACTTGAAAAATCAAATCCGGTAGTACTTAAATCTGAGTTGTACTCGTATGCTCTAATAAACTTGCCATAAACTTTACTAAATAAAAATATTTTATCAAACGTATTATAAAAATAAGCTTCCCCTATCGGTAAAGTATTAATACCGGCAGCAACAGTTAAACTACCGTTTAATTGCTGTTTTACCTTTAATATTTCAGCATCTACTTTTATAGGAGCAGAAGGCTCAGAAACTTGAAAATCTTCAGGAGTATATAGTGGTTTTATAAATTCATAGGTTATTGTGCTTATTGGTTCAGGATTCTTCTTTGGCAACACAGGAATTGTTACAGATTGTACACCGGTTATAACAAAATCAGGTAATTCTATTCCTTGTGCACTAATTATATTAAATCCAATAATTGAGGCTATAATTATAATAATTTTTTTCATATTTATAATCGTCTTAATTTACTAATTGCTTCTTTTCCTAACTCGTCATCTTTATGCTTTTTTGCTACTGCGTTATACATTTCTCTGGCTTGTGTTTTATCCTTCTTTTTGACATAACAATCACCTAATTTAATTAGTGAGCGAGCATACCATTCATCATATGCTGCAAATACTGACCGAACTCTAACAAAGGCTGATATGGCATCATTTAATTTATTCTGATTAAATAATGTTAAACCATAATAGTACTGAGCTTGAGCCCCTATGTCATCTGTTCTTGAATTTCCTAATTCCTTAAATAAAGATTCAGCAGAATCAAACGCCCCGCGATTCATCTCTAAAATACCGACTTCAATCTTAGATTTTGCAGCAAAAATTGAACCGTCATGATAAGTAATAATCTGATTATATGTTTCATATGCAGCCTGCATTTCTAAAAGTTCTACATGTGCAGAGGCTTTTGCAAACAATAATTCAGGTATTTTATCCGAGTCAGGAATTTTTTTAATTGCATTGTTATATAAGTCAATTGCTTTTTCAAATTCACTTCGTCTAATATAAATTTTACCTGTTTCCAGAACGGCAGATACTCCTACTTCTGAATTCAAGTAATTTGAAATAATTAAATTATAATGATACAAAGAATTATCTATCTGTTTTAAGTTTGCAGAACTTTTTGCGATCCAAAAATATGCATTGGGAACAAGCGTACTTGTAGGATATGTGGCAATAAATTCCTTAAAAGAGGTTCTAGCTTCCTCATATTTATTTATATTAAAATAAATTTCCCCTTTCTTAAATAAAATTTTATCACCGAACTCGGTATTTGGATTATTTTGTGAAAATCGATTTATAGTAGAAATTGCCTTTTCAGGCTGATCCAAAGCGATATAACAATATTGTAATCCGTTAATTGCATCAAAAACATAAGGGGTTTTAGAATAATTACTTAACAACCTATTATAATAAACAATCGAGCTATCATAATCTCCTAGATTATAATAACTATCCCCCAAAGAGTACAATGCTACGGGAACTATGTTAGACTTAGGATAAACGGATAAAACTTCTTTATAATTTGTGATAGCCTCTTCTAACATACCATGTTGAAAATGAATCCATCCAATTAGATATTGAGCATCATCGCTAAATGCTGAATTTGGAAATCTTGATTGAAGAGTTTTAAGCTTTTCAATTGCCTCTTTCCATCTTTTGGCTTTGTACAAAGATTGTCCGTACTGATAATAAGCAAAATCAGAAATTTTTGCATTTTTATATTTAGAAAAAACTTCATTATATATTTTTGCAGCATTATCAAAATTTTTAGTGCCGAAGTAACTATCCGCTAACCTTAATTTGCAGTCTATTAATTCATCATCCTTGGGATACTTATTTATGTATTCGTTAAAGTAAAATGAAGAATTCGCAAAATCTTTCATGTTGAAATAAGAATAAGCCTTGCCGTATATTGTTTGTTTTTCAATTAATGGATCAGATCCTTCAATATTACTATAAAATTTAATGGCACTTGAATACTTACCTTCTGCAAAATAACATTCTCCTAATAAAAAATTAACTTTATCTCTTTCAAATTTAGGAAATCGAAGACTTAAATCTGTAAGATTCATTATTGCATTTTCATAATTCTTATTATTAAAATTTGCTACTCCCAATCCAAGTATAGCCCTATTTCTAAGATTATCACTTAATTTAGGAACACCCATTGCCTCAGTAAAATATTCAATAGCTTTATTATTATTTTTATGAGTTAGAAATATATCTCCTAAAAATATCAAAGATTTTGCTTTAACTATATTATCAGTTTTTTGAATTGATTGCTGCAAAAACTTTTCTGCTTTGTCATATTCACCTTTGTTATAATAAATTACTCCCGAATAGAATCTTGCGGCAGGTGCCTTTTCTGCTCTCGGATATTTAGACAAAAATCTATCAAATATATTTAAAGCAAGGGCTTCATCATTTTGATATCTTTTGCATTCACCACTCCAGAAAAATGAATTGATAGCTATTGTATCAGATCCGATTTGAGATAGTCTATTAAATAATTTGTAAGCTTCTTCATAATTCTGCATTTGGAAAAAAACATGTGCTAGACCATAATTAATTTTATCACTTTTTTCATCAATAGCCTCACTATTTAATATCTTATTAAATTCATCAGCAGCATTTTTATAATCTTTTAATTTGAAATGAGAATTTGCAAGTAGATATCTTGCTTCAATTTTATAATTTTGGGGTAAATTATCAATAGTAGGATCCGATAATTCAATTACCGCATGATCATATTCGTTCAATTTAAAGTAACAAACCCCAATTCTATATTGAGCATAAGGAGCTAAATTGCTTGATTTATGATAAGCTAACAATTCGTCGTAGTAAGTAACAGCATCTGAATAATCTTGATTTTCTTCGTACAAATTAGCAAGTGTATAGATAGAAAAATCAATATATTTATTGTTTTTTCCAACAGAAATCGCTTCATTCAAAAATTCTTCCGCATCTGAAAATTTATCTTCTGCAAAGTAAGCTTTTCCTATCCAATAGAATGCAGAACCTTGATACTCGCTTTCAGGGTATTTTTTTAATAGTATTTTAAGATTTTCACGTGATCTAAAATAGTTTTTTTGTTGATAATATAATGTTCCTAATCTATAATATGCAACTTCGCATAATTCAGAATTATTATATTTAGAAACAAAATTTTCGAATATAGCTAATGCACCGCTAATTTCGTTTAATCCAACTAAGCATTCTCCTGCATAGAAATATGCAGATGCCTTTGTAAAATTCTCGGATGCTTCACTTTCGTAAATTCTTAAAAATTCTTCATAAGCACGACCGAAATGACCTGCTAAAAATCTATCTCTTGAGCTTATAAAGTCTGTATACCCATATTGGGCATGGAGAGAAGAGTAGAATAAAAACACAACAAGGTAATAAATGAAGTTATTTTTTTTCATATTATATAAAAATTAAGTAATAAATTATTATTGAAATAAAAACACTAAATAGACCGGCACAGAAATTAACTATATCATTTGTGATATAAATTATTCCCTTAGTGTGGTTTGATTGCTTGCCGCAGTGTACCTTTCTTTCTGTATTTTTACCGCATACGGTACAATTAAATCCTGCTTGTAATGTAGCTCCCATTACACTATCCGTTATATTTCCTAAAAACGAGCTTATTAATATAATTAAAAAAAAGAAATAAAAACTAAAGCTTGTAAAACTTATAGAAACTAATATAATTATTATTGCACCTAAAATACCGCCAAAAGTTCCGATAAACGATATTCCGCCGCTAACTCCCTGAATGACCTGCTTTAAATTAATGATATTATAAGTATTTGAATTGAACAATGTACCAATTTCTGTTGACCACGTATCAGAACATACTGTTGCTAAAAAAACAACATACATTAAAAAATATAGCTCATTTGGATTAATACTGTTTAGAACAACAAAAACTCCGGCAACTCCGCCATTTGCGAATACTTGTTTATAATCTCTTACTCCGGTTTTATCATAATACGTTTCGGCACTTTCTTTATTGCGAGTTTTAATTTTTGAAAGAAGACTTGAAAGTATAAAAAATGTTAGGATCGGAATAGTCCATTTTAAGCCTCCGAATCCGAAGATTGTATTAGCCAATAAAAATGTTGCTACGCCTCCGCTTATAGTCAAAAATCTAACTTTAATAGATAATAAAACTACTATTAAAGATAACACCATCCCGATTAAATAGTTTTCAATTACGATTGTATTAACAGGATTTATTATAAAAAATAGAAATAACGATGAATATATAGGTACAAAAATATTATCCGTTCCTTTAGACGATAACCCTTCTATTAAAGTAAGTTGTAAAGACAGGATAAATGCAATAATCAAATTATAGTGTAAATTAAATGTTAATACATAAAAAATTTGAGTATAAACCGGTGCAATTATTAGAATAAAGAATGTCGATATAAAAAAAGTTACGCTTCCTAAAATTGATTTTTTTTCACCGCTTAAATTGTAATAACTTGTTGATAGATAACTGCCAAATATTGCTGCAATACTATCAGAAAAACTCATGATAAGCATTGATATTGCAATAATTTCCCTATATACATCACCATAAAATATTAATAAAACTATATATGATAATGTAAAATAGATCATCCCCATGGTTATTTTAAAGTAGTATTTTCCGTTTTTATTAAAATAAGATAGAACAATTAGAAAGAATAAAATAATTATTGAAGTAGTAATAAGTACATTAATGTTTTTTATAACAAATAATGCAATCGAAGAAAGCATCCCGGCAGTAACATGTAAAAATTTTCGAGCAATATTAGTATTTATTCTTGTTTGACGAATTATTATATTAATTAATAAAATTCCCGTTATAAGTACAATAATTGAACCAATAATGAATAAAATTTCGTTGCTCAAAAAGATAACTCTTGTAAAATATTTTAACTTTAAATATAACTATAAATTAAGTAAAATTAAAGAGTTTATACTATTAATAATTTATAAAACAAAGGGAAAAATAGTTGCATTTAAAGTTAAAGATAATTAATTTTGTGCAAATCATTAAATTAACGGAGGTTAAATGAAAAGATCAATTACTGTTTTATTGGCTTTATTAGTTGTTTCGTCTCTCACATTTGGACAATCTTTTAAGGTTGGTTTAGGCGGAGGTTTAGCAATTGTTAACGGACCTGACGTTCTTACTAATGACATCTCAAAAGATGGATTAGGTTTTTCGACCGAGTACCAAGTTGGATTAAAGGGAAAATTTGGTTTACCTTTAATGCCAATTAAAATTATTGGTGAAGTTAATTATATGCTTCTTAACGGAGAGGAAGATTTTGATATGACCTATTACGGAGAGATGATCGGAGTAAAAGCAGAAACCGAAGCTTCTATCCTTTCATTAGGTCTGGGAGCTGAATATTATCTTATACCGGGACCAATCAGTCCTTATATTAATGCTACAGTAAACTTTAATTCGATTAGCGAATTAAAGGTAAAATCTACCATTAAGTACAACGGCGTTACTTATCCAACCGAAGAAGAAACACTTGGTGAGAAAGTCAGTCGTACAGGTCTTGGAATAGGAGCAGGAGTTAGTATTTCTATATTACCTATTATTGATATTGATATTTCGGCTAAATACAATATCATTAACTTATTAGGAAAAGAAGACGGTGAAGATACAATTAGTACGACATCTTTAATGGCAACGGTTTTTATTGGTTTTTAATCTAAGCATCAATATATAAACAATAAAGCCCGAGTTTATTCGGGCTTTATTGTTTTAAATAACAAAGTTTATATTTCAACGAAATCAAATATTATACTTTATTAACACAAATTTTTAATAGCATTTTCTTAACTTTATCTTATTAACACAACCAATATAATTATACATTTAATTGCTATATGATCGGAAATAATAATACGAAAGCACTAGTGTATATTTAAAACAAAAAAACCCATCACTATGATGGGTTTTTACTAAATTAATCTTTCTATTTAAGTCCTTTCATCTCTATTTCGGCTCTATCTCTATAACCTTTATTTTTAGCTGATTTATCAGCTAAACACTTATTAAAATTTTGCATGGCTAAATCATTTTTACCCATTCTTTTATAGGTAGATGCAAGCGTATAAAAAATAGCACCTTCGGGAAGATTTTTTCTAACAGTCAAAACTTTTCCTGCGAATTCAATCGATTCATTATACTTGCCGGCTTCACCATAAGCATCAGCTAAACCTAAAAGAGCTGATTCGTTATTTGGTTGGGCTTTAATAACTTCTTGAAAATTTTTAATAGCTTCATTAAAATTTTTATTAGCTAAAGCTGTCTGTCCTGCTTGTAATAAAGGGAATACTTTTTGTTCATTAACCGCATCAATGTTAGATTCAGCTGCTTTTTTTACCTGCAAATTCTTAGTGTTCTCTTTTGCCTTTACGAAATAATCATTGGCTTTTTCAAATTGTTTTAATGTGAAGCAAGCTTGCCCGGCATAGAATAAAGCTTGATCAAATTTTGGTTCACTTTTTAAAGCAGTTTCAAAAGAATTTAATGCAGCTTCAGTATTTTTTTCTTTAAGAAGAGAAACACCTTTCTGGAAATGAATTAAATAAGAATTTTCGAGTTTAAGAGCCTCATCAAACTTATCTACAGAACCTTTGAAATTACCCTGTTTTCTAAGCTCTAGTCCTTCATTATAGAGTTTTTTGGTGTCATCTTTTAGGTCAACATTTTGTGCAAATACGAAAAACGGAAATAAATACACTAATATTAAGATAAGTTTCTTCATTCTTAACCTCATAATTATTCTTTTAATGGTTGTGCGGAAGACGGGACTCGAACCCGTACGCCCGAACGGGCACTACCCCCTCAAGATAGCGTGTATACCAATTTCACCACTTCCGCTTAATGTTTTTTTAACTGAAAAATATCAGTTTTACAAATTTAATAAAATTTTTACAACTTATCCAAGTAATGGTTTCAAAAAAAATGATTTTTTGTTATTTTTTTTGTCTAATTCGATCTTTTATTTCACTTTTTAGTCTAAAATCGAATATTACGAATTTCATAATCTGTTCTTTACTTAAAATATCATCCAATGAATTTATAAAACTCTTCCTTTCTTCAAGCATCTTGTTTTCTATATCAAGTAGTTTATCAATCTGCTGTTTATAAAATTTATCAACTTCCTCCCCTTTTTCTTTATTCAATTTAGATTCAATTTCATCCATCAATTCGTCCCTTTGTTGAGCAAATTTCATAAAACGATTCATGGATTCATTGCGTCTTGAAAAAAATTTTATGGAAGTGTTTTCATCCATATCTAGAATTTCAATGAGTTTTGCTTTTTCAAACTGTTTAAATTTTTCAAATGGCATAGGAGGAGGATTATCATCTCTTCTTGGCTGAGCATTAATAATAATTGCACTAAGAAAGAGGATTAACACCAATAAATTTGCTATTTTTTTCATAATTTCACCTCTATAAATTTTTTATTATGTTTTTTAGTATCTCTTCATCAACACATTCATATAATAATATATCATCAACCGCCGGTATATAGCTTTGACTTAATAAATATTTATTTGTTTCTGCTATCGCTAATACTTCCTCATCCATCTCTTCAACTTTTGAATTATTATTGGAAGAAGACTTTTCTTTTAACGGTTCAATATAATCAGTATACAATAATGTATTTTTAACTTCTTCAGTATTTATATTTGTAAAAAATTCTATATCGTTTTTATTAAATATAATCATATTTTCATCTGGTTTATTTTCAAATAGAGTATTATAGGTCAAAAACGAAAATAATAGAATTAAAGAGCAATACATTGCAAAACTGACTCTATTTAGTTTATGTATAACTTTTTGTGTGTCAATTTTATTATTTACCTTAAGTAATGCACTGTTTTTGTAATTTTCACTTAATTTAAAATTGTTATATTCTAAATTTCTTAATTTAGAATATATTTCCCTCAATTCTTCTTTTTCTGCATCTGAATTTGAAAGTTTGATAATTTCATTTTCAAGTTCAATATCGTTAAGAGGTTTATTTAATTTGTCCAATATATCTTCATTTATCTTCATTTTACACGCTCTATTACTTTATTTAATGCATGAAAATAGTTTGCTTTTAACGTTCCGACTTTAGTACCTGTAATTTCTGCAATTTCATCATAACTTAAGCCGTCATAATGTCTGAGTATAAAAACTTGTCTTTGTTTAACCGGTAAAGTTTGTAATGCTTTTTCGATATTTTTAATTTTCTCTTTATTTTCCATATCTTCAATTAAATTTTCCTCAAAGTTTCCGCTATCCCCTATATCATCAAAATTATCAAACGAAAAAAACCTTTTTATACTTTTCTTTCTAATTAAATTCAAACATCTTGTAGTTGTTATTTTATAAATCCAAGTATACAAATTTGATTCATAATTAAATGTCGAAAGTTTACTATATATTACTATTAAAACTTCTTGAGTAATCTCATCCGCATCAGAATGGTCACCAAGCATTCTTATAGCATGCCAATATATCCTTTCAATATACCGTTTTGCTAAAATATTAAAAGCGGTGTGTTCACCGTTTTTTGCTCTTTCAATAAGTTCTTTTTCTTCGTTCAAATTTACTATTTTATTAATTTAGACACACATTTTTCATAAATGGTTTAAACCTCGGCGTTTTAAACCAAATCCAAATTCTTATAGTCAAACATACGAAATTTAACAAAAATGAGGTAAAAAATGTTAGACAAAAAAATGTTTTTCTTAGTAATACTATTTTCTTGCATATTATTAAATGCACAACCGAATCCTCCACAAGATGAACTTAAAAGTAAATCAGAATTTAGGATGCACGAAAGGCTAAACTTAAATGATGCCCAAAAAGAAGAAATTTGGAAAATTAGAGAAGAAATGCAAGAAAAAGTTATTGATTTTGAATATTCAATAAAAAAAGCTGAATTGGAACTAAAGAAAATGATTAAAGATGAAGATTTCGAGAACGCCAAAAAAATATTTAATAAGATTTCTGATCTTGAAAAACAAATCAAAGAATTAAGATTTAATGAAAAATTGAAAATTTTTAATTTATTAGATAAAAATCAACGTGAGATTTTTAAGAAATTCATTTTGAAACGCGACAATAGAAGACCACCTTTAAATAAAGATCGTAAGTAATAATATTTCAAAAAATCCCAAAGTTCATTAAAAAGATTTTGGGATTTTTTTTTACTCTTTTAGTAATTTTTAATAAAATATAATACAATAATACCTATATTTAAATTATAATAATTAATCATTTAGGTATTTATATGGATATTAAATTTAAAGAACATTTTATTAGTCAGTGGAATAAATATTTTGGAAATACTGAATTACCTATTGTATTTTATTATAGTGACACCCCAAATAATTGCATTGTAAATCCTCCGGCTGAAAAGTGGATTTGTTTGATAAGTGAATTAACAAAAATTAGGAACGGGAAATCAATTGCTTTCTCAAAGGACTCAATCGGATGCATGGGTGGCAAAAAGTATTCAGGATTTCAAGACAACTTAAGACCAAATTTTGAATATTTTCTCTCTTGCGGTAACGATAGTATTAAAGGGGAAAAATATCTAAAATCTCCTGAATTAGTAAAAAGGTTTTTAGAAAAAGCTCCCTTTAAAAGAACCGAAAAGGAATATTTAATTTTTAAAAGATGGGATAATCTTGATGAGAATGATAACCCTGAAGTAGTTATTTTTTATGCTAAGCCGGATGTTCTTTCCGGTCTATTTACTATTGCAGGATTTGATAGTGATTTTGAAGACGGCAATGTAACCCCATTCGGAGCAGGATGTGCCTCATTAATTCAATATCCTTTATATGAAGCAACTAAAGATAAACCACGTGCCGTAATCGGATTATTTGATGTTACTGCACGTCCATATATTCATGAAAATATATTAACCTTTTCTGTTCCGTTTAATAGGTTTGAAGTTATTGTAAACTATTTTGACGATAGTTTTTTAACAACTGCTGCTTGGGAAAAGCTTAGAAAAAGAGTAAATAAAGAAGTTTAATTATAAATCACCAAGTATTGGTCTTATAGTTATTTCTTCAGGTATTGCAGAACTTTGACTTGTATAAATTTCGAAAATCAAATTAGCCAAATCTTCGGGTTTCATCATTCTATCTGAAAATTTTAATAAATTTTCATCACTCCAAATTGGAGTAGAAGTTGCACCTGGTAGAATATTGGTCACTGTTATGTTATATTTTCTAATTTCTTCCCTCAGTACATCTGCAAAAGCAAGCAAGCCGGCTTTACTTGCAGCATAAATGCTACTATTTGTAAAAATTTTTGTTGCTGCTACAGATAATATGTTAACAATTTTTCCCTTGTTTAAATTAATAAAATGCGGCAATAAAACCTTAGTTGTAAAAATTGAACCGAGCAAATTTGTATTAATTATTGAATATATTTCCTCAATTTCATTATATTTAAATGGCTTAAAGGAAGTAACCCCTGCATTGTTAATTAACCCTTCGAAATTGTAGTTATCTTTATATTTAAGATAAATATTTTCTATTTGTCTATAATCTTTAACGTCACAGATTTCTATAAAAATATTACCCCTAAATTTTTCAAGTAGGCTTTTAAGTTTTTCAATATTTCGTGATGTAACTAATACTTTATAACCTTTTTCTGCAAAAAGTCTAGAAATCTCATATCCAATTCCGGAACTTCCTCCGGTTATCCAAATTAATTTTTCCATATCATATTTTTTTAAATTGTACTAAATTTAAAAATTCCATTCTAGTTTTAGCAGCATCTTTAAAAATTCCCAACATAGCACTAGTTGATGTTATAGAATTTTGCTTTTCAACTCCTCTCATCATCATACACATATGATAACCTTCAGCAACAACGGCAACTCCTCTTGGCTGAAGATATTTATCTAATGTTTCAGCAACTTGCTGAGTTAAGCGCTCTTGAACTTGCAAACGCCTGGCATAAGTATCAACAATTCTTGGAATTTTACTCAATCCTATTATTTTGCCGTTTGGAATATAGGCTACGTGCATTTTGCCGAAAAAAGGTAACATATGATGTTCACACATACTAAAAAAATCAATGTCTTTTACAATTACCATCTCATCATATTTTTCTTCAAAAACAGCACCGTTAATTATTTTATCGATGTCAACTCTATATCCTGATGTTAAATAATCATAGGCTTTAGCAACTCGATGAGGAGTTTTTATTAAACCTTCACGATCCGGATCTTCACCAATTTCATTTAAAATTGTTAGTACACTCGCTTCCATTTTTTTTAAATCAAGCATCATTGACCTCTGTATTCAAAATAATTGTTTTCAGTTTCATAAAGCTTAATAGAAAACAAATTACCTTCATCAATTTTATTTTTCAATATATTCCAAATAGCAACTGTTAAATTTTCGGAAGTCGGAATCGTTCCTTTAAGAAATTCAACTTCGTAGTTTAAGTGCTTATGATCCAAAAAATTGATAATATTTTCCTTAATTATTTTTTTTAGTTTTTTTAAATCAATAACATAACCTGTAGCGGGATTAATCTTCCCGCTTACAGTCACTTCTAAAATATAATTATGTCCATGTCCGAAAGTGTTGTTGCATTTGTCATAAATTCTGTCGTTTTCTTCATCAGAAAAATCCGGATTAAATAAACGATGTGCAGCAGAGAACACTTCTCTTCTTGTTACATATACCATTAAACTTCAACCAATTTAAGTAATTCGGATACATGCCCCGGAACTTTAACTTTATTGAATACTTTCATTATTTTACCGTTTTCATCAATTAAAAACGTAGTTCTTTCAGTACCCATATATTTTTTACCGTACATGCTTTTTTCTTTCCATACACCGTATTTTTGAACTAGTTCTTTGTTAGAATCACTTAGTAAAGTAAAGGGTAACTCATATTTTCCGATAAACTTTTGATGAGATGATTCAGAATCAATACTAACACCCAAAACCACAGTATTATTTTTTTCAAACAGATTAATTGAATCTCTAAAATCACACGCTTCTTTTGTACATCCTGAAGTATTATCTTTAGGATAAAAATATAAAACTATTTTTTTTCCCTTAAAATCAGATAGACTTATTGATTTACCGTTCTGATCATTAACAATAAATTCAGGAGCTTGCATTCCTTCTGATAGCATAAATCCTCAACTAATTTAGTTTTTTCAAAACTTCTTGGATATTTTCATAACTTGGTTCATCACCCGGGTTATCCAAAACTTCTGCATATTTAACCACACCTTCTTTATCAATAACAAAAGCAGATCGTTTTGCTACACCTAAATAATCGAACTTTCCGGGTACGAAAACTTCATGAACAGCTCCGTAAGCATTCACAGTAGTTTTATTAAAATCACTTAAAAGAGGAAAATCAAATTTAAATTTATCAGCCCAAAGTTTTTGAGCAAAAGGACTATCTACACTTATTGCCAAAACTTGAGCATCTAATGATTCATATTGTGATAAACCGTCTCGGGTACTGCATAATTCTTTTTCACAAACAGATGTATTTACAAAAGGAAAAAATAATAATACGACATTTTTTTTACCTTTATAATCACTTAAACTAATGTCTTCTAAAAGATGACTTTTAAGTGTAAAATTTGGGGCTAAATCACCTACGTTTAATAACATACAAACTCCTTTTTAATTTAATTTTCTACCAATTTTTACAGTTACTTGATATTCTAATTTACCTTCACTAGTCACTCTTCCCCTTTGTTCTGTTACTTCAAACCAAGATACTTTTTTTTCTTTATTTGCTTCTTCTACAACTGATTCTACAGCCTTACAAAAACTTTCGGTAGAAACACCTACTCTTACTAAAATTTCAAAATTATTTGACATCTTTTCTCCATAATTGTTGTTAATTAATCTACAAATAAGCTTAAAAAATAGTTCATAATACAAAAAATTTATAATTAAAATTTACAAAATATTAACAAACACTTCACATTTAAATTAGTTTTTGACATATTTTTTTTATATTTTTGGTAAACATTTTTTGCACCCGTAGCTCAATGGATAGAGCATCTGACTTCGGATCAGACGGTTCGGGGTTCGAGTCCCTGCGGGTGTACAGATTATAATTATGCAAAAAATATTTAATAGGCAAACATACGATTTTATGAGTATTGCCTTAGATGAAGCAAAAAAAGCATTTTCTGAGGATGAAATTCCGGTAGGTGCTATTGTTGTAAAGGATAAAACCGTTATCGGAAGAGGTTATAATACTGTTGAAAAATTGAATAATCCTTTATTACATGCCGAAATTAATGCATTAAATGATGCGTTTTTAACAGTAAATAATAAATTTTTATATGGTTGTGATATTTATGTTACTTTAGAGCCTTGCGTAATGTGTATCGGAGCTATTATTAATTCACGATTAGATAATTTATATTTCGGAGCTTTTCAACCAAAGTTTGGTGCATGCGGTTCTGTTTTTAACATACCCGAACTTGATATACTTAATCATTCTGTTAATGTTTACTCAGGAATCCTTTCCGATGAATCGGAAATTTTACTTGAAGAATATTTTATCAAAAAAAGAAAAATAAATAGGTGAAAAATGGAAATTATTATTTTTGGAGCCCCGGGAGTAGGTAAAGGTACTCAGGCAAAAATACTTTCGACCCAATTGAATATCCCGCATATCTCTACAGGTGATATTTTACGTGATGCTATTAGTAACGGAACCACAATGGGGTTAAAAGCAAAAGAACTTGTCGAAAAAGGAGAGCTCGTTCCTGACGATATAGTTGCAGGAATTGTTGATGAAGTTTTAAGCGACTCTAAAGCCAGAAAAGGATTTATTCTTGACGGATTTCCAAGAACATTAGAACAAGCTAAGTTGTTAAATCCGATATTAGAAAAGAATAAAATTAAAAATTATGTTGTTCTTTTTTTAGATGCTGAAGATGAAATTATAATCAATCGCCTTTCTCAAAGAAGATTATGCACAAATTGTAAAAGTATAGTAAGTGTTAAAGAGATTTTAAATGGTGATACTTGTCCAAAATGTCGTTCGATTGATACATTAATTCAACGTAAAGATGATGATGTTGAAGTTATTAAGAGAAG
>JAEXOD010000101.1 GCA_023447335.1 Bacteroidota bacterium | reverse complement strand
GAATAATATACCTATACAAGCAAGTATTAGCGGGGTTTGTTTACCACTATCTGAAGATAGTGGTAATTGAAAAAGCGCATAGTTGTTAAAGTAATTATTATTTAGTTCTCTTTGTAATTACCACTATTTTTAAATAGTGGCTAAGGAGCAAGAAATAAAAAACAATGTCGCCTCTACGAGGCTGAAATATTCTTGTGTTTATGCGGGTTACAATAATGCCACTCCTACGGAGCTGAAAGTCCTTATAAAACAGACGATAGACTACAGACGTTAGATAATAGCTGATTGACAAAAATTAAGACGAGCAAGTTTTTTCCTGAAAATCCTTCTTTCATCCTGAAAATCCTGGTTCAAAATAAATGTTAAGTGTTGAATAAAAAGAACTCGCAACCCATGAATTTATTCGTGGGGGCGAGGTAATAACCAAGCCCATGAATTCATTCATGGGGAATGAAAAAATTAACCGAAGGTTATTTTAATAATTGTTTTACAAAAGATTCCATTCTGGGGCGATAAAAAGAATGGGTTGAGTGAATATAAATTCTTTTAGGCATTGTAAACTTTGGATTATTCTTGTTGTTATCTATCCAAATTAATACATCAAAACCGTTACCGCAGTAAAGTTCACCGCCTAAATCATAATCAAGGCTAAGTTCTTCAACTTGATTATTTAGTAAAAGATCAATTGTTTCGTCTGCAGTTTTTGTCCTTTTCCAACCTGCCGGTTCAGTTCTTATATCGTCTAAAAAAACTTTCATCTATTTTAAGTTTTGTTTTTTTAAAGTATCCAGATATGCTAAAGAAGAAGCAAAAAATTCGTTCCAAGTTTCTGTATCGGCTTTGTATTTTTCTAAAGTATAATTGTAATCTTCTTCTTTAATATCGTATTTTTTGAATATTTTTTCTTTGTGAATTTTAAGCGAATCGAAATTTGGTAAATAGATTTCTTGTGCAACCATGATATCAACATACACTTTGCCTAAAGTGTTCTTGTCAACTTCTTTTGGGTTATTGCAACCAAAAAGAAAAATAATTAGAAAAAGGGAATATTTAAAACTATTGTTTCTTGCTTGCATTAAATAAAATCCTTTTTTCTCTATCGGTTAAATTATTATACCCTGATTGACTAATTTTATCTAAAATTCTGTCAATTTCTTCTTGGGATGCATCCTCGTCTTTTGAACCGGTATTAACGTTGTTTATATCCACAAAATCCGCTTCTTCAACATTATTGCTCTGATATGCAGAGGAAGGACGTCTAAAGTTATAATTAATATTTCCTTTTTTACGGTTACTTTTAAATAGACGATCAAAATTAAAATTATGTTGTTTATCAAAAAGTACAAAAAAGAAACCTGTTACTGCTCCTCCTATGTGTGCCAAATGAGCAACAAAGCTCATATTGCCTACAGAAAGAAACTCAACAATAACTAAAAAGGCTACTAAATATTTAGCCTTAATAGGTAACAAGAAGTATAAGTAAATATGTCTGTCAGGAAAGAACATAGCAAATGCTATCATTACGCCGAATACGGAACCGCTTGCACCAACTGTTGGGGCTGCATCCAATGCAAAAATTAATGGAAGTAAACTTTGGAAAAGACCTGCGCCTACGCCGCATAAAATATAAAAAATTAAAAACTTTTTACTACCCCAAATGTTTTCAACTTCCATACCGAACATCCATAACATAAACATATTAAATAAGATATGGCTAAATCCGCCATGCATAAATTGATAAGTTACTAATTGCCAAATTTGGAAATTATAGGGCTGCATCGCTTGGTCGTATCCTACAAGGGGATTTAATGCGAAATACCTATTAACATAATACCACCCCGGTACACCGCCGAAAGTAATGCTTTCAAACAATGTTTGTAAAACAAAAACAATCGCATTAATTATTAATAAATTTTTAATAACCGGCGGAAAAAATGAAAATCCAAAACCACCCGGGCGGTAATAATCTCTATCGTAATAACCCATTGCTATTTCTCGTAATTTTTTATATACAAAATTAACTTATTTTTTGTTTAATGTAAAATTTTATATTATTAGACATTAAAAGTTATAAAAAGGTTCTGATTTTTATGATGTATTTTGTACTTCATGTCAGAGTATTTAAAGTGTTACACTAATTCCAATCTTATAAGCTAAAGTAAATTAGAAGAAAAATTGAAAGTTCACAATTCAAAATTAAAAAAAATCCCCATTCCGAAAACGGAATGAGGACATTGAGAATTCAAAATTGAGAATTCAAAATTAAAACTACTATTTATCGTTTAAAGCGTCAACGCCGGGTAATACTTTGCCTTCTAAGAATTCTAAAGAAGCACCGCCGCCGGTAGAAACGTGAGTTACTTTATCTTCAACGCCTGCTTTTTTAATCGCACTTGCGCTATCGCCGCCGCCTATTATTGTAATAGCACCCTTTTCGGTTGCTTCAACCAATGCCATAGCAATTGCGTTTGTTCCTTTTGCAAAATTATCCATTTCAAAAACGCCCATAGGACCGTTCCATAAAATAGTATTGCTTTCTAAAACAACTTTTTTGAAAGCTTCAATAGTTGCCGGACCGATATCTAATCCCATTTTATCGGCAGGAATTCCGTCTATTCCGACTACATCGGAAGGTGAATCGTTGTTAAATTCAGGAGCAACAACCACATCTTTAGGTAACATGAAATTAACACCTGATTTAGGCACGCTTTCTAAAATTTCCTTAGCTAATTCAACTTTTTCTGCTTCTAATAAAGATGTACCGACTTCGTGACCCATAGCTTTATAGAAAGTGTAAGCCATTCCGCCGCCGATAATTAAATTATCAACCTTTGAAACTAAGTTGTTAATAACATCAATTTTGCCGGAAATTTTTGCACCGCCCAAAATTGCAGTAAAAGGACGTTTTGGGTTAGCAACTGCATTTCCTAAGTAATCTAATTCTTTTTTCATTAAGTAACCGCTTACGCAGGTAGTAATGTATTTTGTTACGCCTTCTGTTGAAGCGTGAGCACGGTGTGCGCTACCAAATGCGTCATTAACATAAACATCGCCTAATTCAGCTAATTGAGCAGCAAATTCAGGAACGTTTTTTTCTTCTTCTGCATGATATCTTAAATTTTCTAATAAACAAACTTCACCGTCATTTAAACCGTTAACCAAAGCTTTAACTTCTTCACCAATACAATCGGTAGCCATTTTAACTTCAACGCCTAATAATTCGCTTAAACGAACTGCTGCCGGTTTTAAGCTATATTTTGGATTTGGTTGACCTTTAGGACGACCTAAGTGGCTCATTAAAATTACTTTTCCGCCTTCAGCCATAATCTTTTTAATTGTAGGCAGTGCGGAAGAAATTCTTATATCATCGGTAATATTTAAGTTTTCGTCTAAAGGTACGTTGAAATCTACACGTACTAAAACTCTTTTACCTTTTAATTCAATATCATCAATCATTTTTTTATTCATATAAATCCTCCAAAGAATTTAATTTAAAAAAAAGACGCAAGAAATTCCTGCGTCTTCGTAATCTTATCTACTTGATATAACCTTAATTATTTTGCAATTTTTTCGATTAAATCTACTACTCTGCAAGAATAACCCCATTCGTTATCGTACCAAGAAACAACTTTAACTAAGTTACCGTTAGCCATTGTTGATTGAGCATCAAAAATACTGGAAGCAGGATTTCCAACTATATCTGTTGAAACGATAGGATCTTCGGTATATTCCAAAATTCCTTTCATAGTTGTTTCAGCAGCTTCTTTAATAGCAGCATTAACTTCTTCTACAGTAACTTCTTTCTTTAAGATAGCAACTAAATCTGTAATTGAACCGTCAGGAGTAGGAACACGTAATGAGAAACCGTCTAATTTACCTTTTAATTCAGGAATAACTTTACCAACAGCTTTAGCGGCACCGGTAGTTGTAGGAATAATATTAACAGCAGCAGAACGAGCTCTTCTTAAATCTGAGTGTGGTAAATCCAATACTCTTTGATCGTTAGTATAAGAGTGAACTGTAGTCATGTAACCTTTTTCAATTCCAAATTTATCGTTTAACACTTTAGCAACAGGAGCTAAACAGTTAGTTGTACAAGAAGCATTAGAGATAACTTTTTCTTCGCCAGTTAATTTTTCATCGTTAACGCCTAATACTATAGTAGCATCAACATCACCTTTTGAAGGAACAGTTAAAACAACTTTTTTAGCACCGCCGGCAATGTGTTTCATGCAAGCATCTTGAGAACGGAAAATACCGGTAGCTTCAACAACAACTTCAGCACCTAATTCGCCCCATTTTAAGTTTGCAGGGTCTTTTTCGGCAGTGATTTTAATTTTTTGACCGTTAACGATAATGCAATCGCCTTCAACACTAACTTCACCTTTAAATTTACCATGAACTGAATCATATTTTAATAAGTGAGCTAAAGTTTTTGCATCAGTTAAATCGTTGATACCTACAAATTCGATATTACCTAATTCTAAGCCTCTTCTGAATACTAAACGACCGATTCTTCCGAAACCATTAATTCCAACTTTAATTGGCATAATTTCCTCCGTTATAATAATGATTTTTAAATAAGCATACAAAATTAAGCATAAATTTTAATTTTTACAACAAAAGGTGATTAAATTTTGATTAACTTTTATTTTAGTCAAAAATGTTCTTGTTTAATTCCCAAATTTTTAGTATAAATGTGAGTTAAATCACATTTTTTTATTAATAGAGGTGAATATGTCTTCGTCCACCGAGTTTTTAAAGTACGTGCCGATATTTTCTGAATTACCGGATAACACAATAGAGACAATTAGTGAAGCCGGAAGTAAAAGGTTTTATAAACGCGAAACCGTTGTTTTACTTGAAGAAGATGCGGGTTCGGCGTTATTTATTATTGTGGAAGGGAAGGTTAAAGTAAGTCGAACTAGTACAGACGGTCGCGAAGTTATTTTATCTATATTGGCAGATTCTGATTTTTTTGGTGAAATGGCAATTTTAGACGGTCAAGCTCGTTCTGCAACCGTTACCGCTATTGAAGATACTGAATTGTTTATTATTCAACGTGCTCAGTTTTTAGATTTATTACAAACACACCCCGAAATTGCAATTTCTTTATTGCAAGAATTAACGCGTAGATTGAGACAAGCAGATATAAAAATTAAAGCTCTATCCTTAAAAGATGCCGAAGGTAAAGTTGCTACCGTTATTTTACAATTGGCTGATGATCTGGGAAAAATTAAAAACGGAATTGTTGAAATTGAAAAATTGCCGTTGCAACAAGATTTAGCAAATATGGCAGGTACATCCAGAGAAACTATTTCCAGAACTTTACATGCTTTTGCAAAAAAAGAACTTATTGAAATGGACGGTGCCAAATTAAAAATTTTAGATTATATCAAATTTAAGGAATTGTACGTTTAAGAATTATGCTTCCGGTTGCCGATTTACATATGCATTCATACTACAGTGACGGGTTTTTATCGCCTACTGAGTTAATTGATAAGGTTGCCGATAAAGGTATAAAAATTGCTAGTTTAACCGATCACGATTCTGTTGACGGAGTTTTAGAAGCAAGGGAGCGAGCCAAGTATCACAGTATTGAACTAATTAACGGTATTGAAATAAGTACCGATGTTGAAGATAAAGAAGTTCACTTGTTGGGTTATTTTATTGATATTGAAGATGAAAACTTGGTTAAATACATCAAGTTCTTCAAAGCCGAAAGAATGAATAGGGCGAAAAAAATAATTGAAAAACTTAACTTTTTGGGCGTTAACATCACAATTGATGATGTTGTGGAACGTGCCAAATATTCGTCTATCGGAAGACCACACATTGCTAATACACTTGTTGCATTAGGAGTTGTTAAAAATTATTACGAGGCTTTTGACAAATACCTTAGGGATAACGGACCTGCATATGTTAAAAAAAATCATCTTTCAGCAGTAAGTGCCATTAAACTTATTAGTGATGCGGGCGGTCTTGTAATTTTGGCACATCCGGTTAATATTTGTGATTCAATCGTAACTTCATTAATTAAATCCGGTATAGACGGAATTGAGACTATTCATCCGTCGCATTCACACAATCATACTCATTTTTATAGGGGTATTGTTAATTCCTATTTTTTGTTTGAAACAGGTGGTTCTGATTATCATGGCGGTTATAAAAATGATGACGAAAATTTAGGTAAGTATGTTATCCCGGGTAAATTAGTGGATACAATGAGAAGATTAGTTTATAAAAATTACTAAAGGAAAATAAAATGAATATAATTGAAGGAAATTTAATAGCTAAAGATATAAAATTTGCAATTGTTGTTAGTAGATTTAACGATTTTATTAGTCAAAAATTAGTTGAAGGTGCAATTGATTGCTTAAAAAGACATGATGCTCAAGAAGAAAATATTACTGTTATAAAAGTGCCCGGAGCTTTTGAAATACCGGTTACAACCGAAAAATTAGCTGAATGTAAGAAATATGATGCTTTGATTTGTGTAGGTGCGGTTATTAGAGGATCAACTCCTCATTTCGATTATGTTGCTTCTGAAGTTTCTAAAGGGATTGCCCAAACTTCGTTAAAACATAAATTACCTATAGCATTTGGTGTATTAACTACAGATACAATTGAACAAGCTGTTGAAAGAGCAGGTACAAAAGCAGGAAATAAAGGTTGGGATGCTGCAATGACCGCTATTGAAATGGTTAATTTGTTTAAAGAAATGTAAAACCGGATTAGGTTGTGAGGTACAATGATTCCATCGTTTCAGGCTATTTTGTTACCATTCTTGAAATCTATTGCTGATGGTAATGTCCATGCTATTAGTGAATTATTAGTTATCCTTGGAAAATCTTTTAATCTGACTGATGACGAGTTAATCATTAGAATTCCAAGCGGTTCGCAAGGTTTATTTGAAAATCGATTAAATTGGGCTGCTACGTATCTGAAATTTGCCGGATTAATCGAGAGGAAAGAAAGATCTCATTATCAAATAACTAAAGAAGGTAAGAAAATATTATCGAAAGAATTGGAAGAATTAGATGTTAAATATCTAAAAACCATTCCTAGTTTTTCAGCATGGATTACGAATAAATCTAATAACAGCAAAAAGAACGAGTTGCCAACTAAACTCGGTATTGAAGAATTAGAAAAGTCACCTGAAGAGTTGTTGGATGAATCATTTAATTTATTAACAGATCAACTAAAATCTGAATTGCTGGAACAAATTAAAGCTTGTAAACCTGCATTCTTTGAGCAAGTGGTTATTGATTTGTTAACAAAAATGGGCTATGGCGGATCAAAAAGAGAAGCAGGAGAAGTGGTTGGAAGATCCGGAGATGGGGGAATTGACGGAGTAATAAACGAGGATAAATTAGGGTTAGATTCTATTTATATTCAAGCGAAAAAATGGGATGCAACCATTCCTATTTCTGCTGTTAGAGATTTTGCCGGTGCTCTACTTTCAAAAAAAGCAAAAAAAGGAATTTTTATTACAACATCTTCTTTTCCTGTCTCTGCAATTGAATTTGTGAAAAGCATTGAACCGAGAATTGTATTAATTGATGGAAAACAACTAGCTGAGTTAATGATTGAATACAATATTGGTGTTAGTGTAAAAAATCTTTATGAAATCAAAAAAATTGATTCAGATTATTTTCTATAAAAATTACTCTTCATCTTATAATTTGTTTAAAAATTAATTTGTTTTTTACTTGACAATAAATGAATAATCATTTATTTTAGAAGCATGAGAATTAAAGATGAAAGTAAACAAAAAGCAATAATTGATGCAACGGTAAAACTAGTAAATTCTATTGGGTTCTCTTCTTGTTCCGTAGCAAAAATAGCTGCTGAAGCAAATGTTTCACCGGCAACAATTTATATTTATTATAAAAACAAAGAAGATTTGATAGTTTCTACATTTATAGAAATAAAAAAGATGTTAAGTGTAGCGTTGCTTAAAAATTATGATATAAATAAGCCGTTTAGAGATATTTTAAGAACTTTTTGGTATAACGGATTTGAGTTTTCTTCAAAATACAACGATTTATATCTTTATATAGAACAGTTTACTAACTCCGGATATAACGATTTAGTTAATCATGATGAATTAGAAAAGCACTTTGAACCATTTAAATTAGTTTTAAAAAAGGGAATTGAACAAAAAGTAATAAAGGACGTTCCTTTTGAGATGCTAACTGCATTTATATTCTATCCGATGATGATTTTAGCAAACTCAAAACAATGTAAAAACTTAGAATTAAATACCGAGACTATTGAAAAAGCATTTTCATTGGCTTGGGATGCAATAAAACTTTAAAAAATTTTAAATTATAAATAAATGAATATTCATTTATTTGAACTTTGCAAATATAAAAAATGTTGAAAAATTAATTATACTTATTAAATTGAGGAAAAAATGAAACAAGTAGTTTTGATAACCGGTGCTTCTTCGGGAATAGGAAAAGAAGCAGCTTTGCGATTACATGAAAAAGGATTTGTTGTTTACGGAGTTGCAAGAAGAATTGATAAAATGGAAGATTTGAAAGCAAAAGGAATACAAGTGTTAAAAATGGATGTTACAAATGACGTTGAAATGTGCATGGGGGTTGATACTATTATAAAAAAGGAAGGAAGAATTGATTTTTTAGTTAATAATGCAGGATACGGATCGTACGGAGCTTTGGAAGATGTTCCGATTAGCGAGGCAAAGTATCAGTTTGAAGTTAACATATTTGGGCTTGCACGATTAAGTCAGTTAGTTATTCCGCATATGAGAAAACAAAAGAGAGGTAGAATAATTAATATTTCTTCGGTTGCCGGTAAAATTTCGGAACCAAACGGTGCATGGTACCATTCTTCAAAATTTGCTGTTGAAGGGCTTAGCGATTGCTTAAGACAAGAACTAAAACCGTTTGGTATTGATGTAGTTTTAATTGAACCCGGTCCTATTTATACCGAATGGAATTCTATTGCAAGAGAAAACTTATTAAAAATATCCGGTAATACGGTATATGGCAAATTGGCAAAAAAACAATATAAGTTTTTAGAAATTTTAGATAAATATGGTTCAACAGCCGAAGTAATAGCTAATGCAATTGTTAATGCCGTTACGGTTTCAAAACCAAAGACAAGGTATGTAAAAGGTAGATCATCTTCAATTTTACTTTGGACTCGTAAACTTTTATCCGATAAAATATATGATTGGTTAACACTTAAATCAATTGACTTAATAGGGAGTAAATAAATGGTTAACGCGATTATCTTCGGCTCAACGGGAATGGTAGGTGAAGGTGTTTTACATGTTTGCTTAAATGATGATAGGGTAAATAAAGTTTTAGTAATAAATAGGAAGTCTTGCAACGTAAAACACCCAAAAATGGAAGAAATAATTTTAGCGGATTTTGATGATATTGGTTCAATTAGTGATAAACTATCTAATTATAATGCTTGTTATTATTGCATGGGAGTTTCTTCGATTGGAATACCTATTGAAAAGTATAAAAATATTACCTATGACTTAACATTAAAAATAGCAAAACTATTAAAAAGTTTAAATAATGAAATGACATTTTGTTATGTTAGCGGCGAAGGGACTGATGAATCTGAAAAGAACAGAGCAAAATGGGCAAACATTAAGGGAAAAACAGAAAATGATTTAGCGAAGTTGGGGTTTAAATCAACTTATATGTTTAGACCCGGTTATATTCATCCGATAAAAGGATTAAAAAACGCCCACAAATTTTATAAATTTTTAGTGCCGATTTATCCTATTTTAAAAATCTTTTTTGATAAACATATGTGTACTTTAGAAGAGTTAGGTAAATCAATGATTAATGTTACTCTAAATAAAACCGATTACAAAATATTAAACAATATAGAAATTAAAAAACTTGGTAGTTAAAGTATTGATTGATTAGTAATTTTAGAAAATAAATAAAGTGGTAAAGTGGTAAAGTGAAACGGTGAAACAGTGAAACAGTGCCTTACCCCAAAAACGGGGAATGATTTGTTTTATTGTTAAAGGAATTGCCTAAATTTAAATCAATGGAAAGATTGCTTATGTTGTGATTGAAACAAATTTAATTGGGTTTTATCCTGTTAATCGTTCTTTTATCCTGATAATCCTGGTTCAAAAATGGGGAAATAAAGATGTACGAAAAAGTGGTAAAGTGAAACTGTGATACAGTGAAACGGTGAAACAGTGCCTTACCCCAAAAACGGGGAATTGGTTGTTTTAGCGTTAGGGTAATCCCTGAAGGAATTGCCTAAATTTAAATCAATGGAATGATTGCTTATGTTGTGATTGAAACAAATTTAATTGGGGTTTATCTCGGACTATCTCACTTTTCCACTATTTCACTGTTTCACCGTATCACCGTATCACTATTCAGTTTAGAATTTATTACTAGCTCGATATTTATTCCCCCAAAATTTATACTTTGTTAAGGATGTATAAGAAACAATTTTTTCGAATATTGAGATTTTTAAAAGATAGTGCATCACTCGGTATGAAAAAAAAGTAAATCCCAAAAAAAGAAGTGATTTTAAAATAGAAAACCAAATACCTTTAAATGGTAAATCGACTGAAGATAAATAATAAAGTACGGGAGTAAATATTATCCCAAAACCTATATTAACAAATAATGTGTATCCGTGGTTTACGTTTATTGCTTTATGGGGGCAGTTACCAAGACATTTCATACAACTTTCACATTTGTAAGTCCAAAAGGGTCTATTTTTAACTAATTTTATGGCATTAACAGGACAATTTTTTACACATGATAAACAGTTATTACACTCGGCTGATGCAAAATAAGTTTTACTCAACATAAATCTGCCAACCAAATAATAAGGAAGAGTTATTGGTGCAATAAGCAAATCTTGTAAAAATTCACGTAAATATTTCAAATAATATTCGTCGTTAATAACCTTTTCGAAAAATGGTTTTATTCTTTTTTTGTTTTCAATATGTAAATACTCAATTGTTTTATCATTTAATCCGGGGTGAATAGAAATCCAGTTCGAAGGTAAATTTACAGGCATAAACCCTTTTATTTTATAACCCTTAAATGCTAAAATTAAGGTAGCTAAGTAAAAGGCAATACCGCTTAAACCCGGAGTAATAAAATTTTTAATTAACATTCCGGCTCTTGTATTCATTAAGTAAACATTGTTAGTCCCTTTTGGGAATTTTAGTAAGAATTCAATTACAATGGGCGGATAATTAAATCCGTGGATAGGAGATACAAAAAGAATAATATCAGAAGATGAAAAGATTGGAGCGTTATCTTGTTTTATTTTTGAAATTTCATAAAGATCACAAATTATACTGTTATTTTCTGATAATTCTTTAATCCATTTTGCAACATTTTTTGAATTGCCCGTACCTGAGAAATAAAAAATTTTAATGTTTTTCATAGTTTTTATTTTAAATATATTAAAATATAAATCGATTTTGAAGAAAAAAATAATAATTATTTGTCATGTGATTTAGAACATTTTTTTTATGAAAGATAAATCATAATTTTGTACTAGATTTATGTGTATTATAATAATACTGATTATCTTAACATGAATCAAAAATAATCTCATTTTGAAACACTGTAAAATTTTGGTATTATTTTGATACTAAAAGTAGTTAAAAAACATGTTGTTTGTTACATTTAAAGAGTGGCACGCTTATTGTTCTAAAGTAGTCAAAGTAATACAAAAAATATTAGGTGATATAATGAATTTAATTCCGATAGTTTATACAAGTTTACTAATAGTGACAGGCTTATTAGTAGTGGTGTTAACTGTATCGTATATATTTAGTAAATTAAAAAGAAATGATTCGAAACCATACGAATACGCACCGGTTACACCAAATTATGGTAGTCCTATTCAACAAAATTATAAACGAGCAATTATTTTAACAGATAATAGAGAAACATTTTCTAGAAATGACATAGGCTATAAGAATAATGAACCGGTTAAAGAAAGATATTATAGGGAAGATAACCAAGCAAATTTCTCAAGATCAACCGGTAATAGCGGATATTCATCTAGGTTCTCACGAGTTCATACAAATACCTATGATTTTGAAGATAATTCTAACTTCTATAATAGTTATCATAGGAAAAAACCGATTCAATATAACGAAAGCAATTTATATAAATATTATTCTGAGTTTTAGTGATTTTTAATAGAAATTTTTAATACCAAATTAAAATCCTCATCTTTCAAAGGTGAGGATTTTTTTTATATGAACCTACATGAGCAACATTTTGGGGCTAGAATCTTAGTAAAATATTTAGTTTAATCATAAATAATTATAAATTCTTTGTTTCGTATTGTATCGGGTTTAATGGTAATTCAGTTTTAGAAATGATCATGTATATTACTAATAATTTCACTTCAATGGCTATTTCACTATTTTAGTTAAGTATTTAATAGTAAAATGTTAATTGTAATCTGACTTTATAAACTATCTCAAAGGGAATTAAAAGCCACTTTCATAATATAAATAAACAATTTATTACATTGTAAATATTTAATTATTTCCATAAATTAAAATTTAAAATATTTAATATGTGGAGATATCATGCAGAAACTTTTTATGCTATTGTTTGTTATTTTATTAAGTGCCTATGATGTATTAATTGGACAAGAAGGGATGAGCTTTCACCAATTAGATAAAACTATATACGGTCAAAATTTTGAACCCGGAAAAGATGACAAAGATTTTATTGATAACTCAATTATTCCGCTTAATACCGAAAAAGTAAAAGGGTTAAATAAAGCAGTTTTCGGTTATCTTCCATATTGGGAGTATTCCAACGGAGCACAATATACATTAAAATATGATTTGCTAACTCATATCGCTTGTTTTGATTTTGCTGCTTCTACAACAGGAGCATTAAGTAATCCGAGCGGTTGGCCCTGGACAGCATTAATTAATACGGCTCATTCAAAAGGGGTTAAAATAATTATGTGTGTTACAAATTTTACCGGTAGTGAAATACATACAATTTTAACAACTCAATCAGTAAAAGAAACGTTTTTTCAAAATGTTGTTTCAAAAATTCAAACTTATAATATGGACGGAGTAAATATAGATTTTGAAGCATTATTAACGGCTGATAGAGGTACGGTTATTAATAATTTTATGACAGAATTAACAAATTACGTCCATGCACAATTGCCGGGAAAAGAAGTTTCCTTTGCCGGACCCGCTGTAAATTGGTCTGGTTGGAATTTTGCCGGTTTAGCAAATAGTTGTGATTATATTTTTATTATGGGGTATGACTTTTTTGGAAGTTGGAGCAGTACCAGCGGACCAAGCGCCCCTCTATTAGGCGGAAGTTATAATATTACGAATACTGTTATTTCACAGTATAGTAGCGTTGTTAATTCACAACCAAATAAATTGATTTTAGGTGTCCCTTACTTTGGTACTCATTTTATTACGGAAACAGAAAATCCGGGTTCAGCTGTTACAAGTTATGTTAATTCTCCTCGTTTTTCATCAACTTATCCCGCATCTCAAACATATGGTTATATATGGAATACAACATATAAAGTTCCTTGGTATAAATATCAAGAATCAAATAAGTGGCATCAAGTATGGTTTGATGACGATAGCAGTCTTGCCTTAAAGTATGATTTAGCTATTACAAAGAATTTAATGGGGGTTGGTATGTGGGCATTAAATTATGATAGCGGGCGTAATGAACTATGGAATTTAATTACTGAAAAATTTACTACAAATATACAACCTACTCCTTCTGCTCCGGTTTGGGCACATGTAATGGGCGGAGATAAAAAAATGACGATTAGAACAGAATTACCGGAATTTGCGGATTCGATACGCGTTTATATTAGTACGGACGGTATCAATTTTGATGATTCAGTAAATACTATGATTGATAATTTAACAATCGAAAATTTGCAAAATAGTCAACCTTATTATGTAAAATTAAAAGCGTTTAACACTACCGGCAGTTCTGAATTTACGGAAACATACGGTACGGTACCAAGTGTTAACGCAGGTACTTTTTTGATTGTAAACGGTTTTGATAGACAAGTAGGAAATGATAATAAACGTAATTATTGTAGTGCATATTTAGAGGCAATTAAAAATCATTTTGCCTCATGGAGTGTTGATTGCACAAATAACGATGCTTTTTATTTAAATAAAGTGGGCGGATATTATTGGGGTACAATTTGGATATTAGGAGAGGAAAGTACTGCCGATGAAACTTTTAATTCTTATGAAATCGCAAAATTAAAAGAATATATTGACGGAGGTCATTCGTTTTTTGTAAGCGGTTCAGAAATTGGCTGGGATTTAGGTCGATCGGGTTATTCAACAGCAACTGAGATGGATTTTTATAATAATTATTTAAATGCTAAATATGTGGCTGACGCACCTAATAATCAGGCTTCTACTTATTACAATGTTACTCCGGTAAATAATGGCTTTTTCTATATAACTTTGCCGTTTAGTTTTGATAACGGTACACATGGTTATTACAATACAGAGTATCCTGATGCTATAAAACCAAATAATTCTGCAAAATATTTGGCTTATTTTACAGGGGTGGATACTGCTGCTTATGGTGGAGCAGGCGTTTGGAATGAAGCAACTCGTAGAGTCGGTTATTTAACTTTTCCTTTAGAAACTGTATATCCCATTGAAATGAGAAACGAACTAATTTCAGATGTTTTTCACTTTTTATTTTTCGAAATTAGTGTAGATGAAGATAATTTAGTTCCGGAAAAATTTGAATTAAAACAGAACTATCCGAATCCGTTTAACCCTACAACCGAAATAGTTTTTAGTTTGCATAATTCTGATTTTGTTAACTTAACTATTTATGATATGCTTGGTAAACAAGTTACGGTTTTAATAGATGACTATAAAAAAGCAGGCAAACATAACGTTACTTTTAACGCCAGTAATTTATCATCCGGAGTTTATTTTGCAAAACTAACAAGCGGGAATTTAACTAAAACGATTAAGATGACTTTAATAAAATAATCTAAAACGATAAAGTAAATTTTAATTGAAAAATTAATTATTATATTAAGGAATATCTTCTTAAATTAGTAGCTTGCAAAATTGCTTATATTTATGGCATTCAATTTGTTATATGCCAATAAAATATAATTAGGATAATAAAATGAGATTTTTTAATTACATAAAGTTTCTTCTTTTAAGTTTGGCATTTGTAGCCTGCTCTTTAAGCGGAGAAAGTGATGATAAACCGAGTACAACGGATACTAAAGGAAAAGCCTATTCTCCTACGCCGGCACATAACTCTATTGATCAAGCAAATGCATTAATTTTAAGTTGGAAGTGTGATAGTTACGTATCATTTGATATATATTTAAGTAAAAATAATCCACCCACAGAACTTTACGTTCAAAACATAACAACCCCAAATGTTACGGTTGTTGGATTGGATTATGAAACCAGATATTATTGGAAAGTAGTTACAAAATTAAGTGACGGAACTACTAAGGAAAGTGATATTTTTAGCTTTGTAACAAAATACAACGATAATACAAGCGGTTATATGTTGATAAAACATCAACTAAAAACGGAATTACCTTGTTTTGTTAATATAATGTTTCAAGTTTTAGATTTATCCGGTAACGGCGTAGATAATTTAACTACTACTAACTTTAAGCTGTATGAAAACGATCTTCCGATTTCTCAAAATGAGTCATCAATGATTATCAGGAAGAAAGAAGAAAACCCATATAAACTTAAAACCGTATTAATGTTAGATAATAGTCAAAGTTTACAAAGCAATTTAGGCGAACTGAAAACTGCCGCACTAAATTTAGTAAGTTCTAAAATGCCTCAACAAGAATTTGCAATCTACAAATTTTCTGAAAATCCTGTACTAATTCAGGATTTTACAGATGATTTAGGAAAGTTAGTGAGCGCAATTAATTCGATTGAGTTAGGATATCCTACGACTAACTTGTACGGTGCTGTAATAACAGGTGCAGGAAGATGGACAGATCAGTTTAGCTCATCCTCTATTATTCAAGGAGCAATGATAGTTTTTACGGACGGTAAGGATACACAAGGTTCTTATACGTTAAATCAAGCCCTTTCTGCGGTAGGCGGTAAGCGTGTTTATGCTGTTGGTTTGGGTACGGAAATTGACCCGGTTGTGTTACAAAGAATAGGTAACAGCGGTTTTTATTCTTCAACAACAGTAGCAGAATTGACTTCTAAATTTTTAGAAATTCAGTTGAACTTACAAAAATATGCTAATAGTTTTTATACTTTAGAGTATATGAGCCCTAAAAGAGGAAATTTTGTTCATACACTAAGAATGTTGTTAAACAATAATCCTTATACAGGTAGTAATTCATATATATTCGGAACATTTAATAGTAACGGATTTTATTCAATCTATCCGGGATTATACATTAATCCTTCCTCACAATATCCGGCAGGAGTTGATACGGTAGAAGTTTTAAGAAGTAATTCAACTACCGTAAAAGCAGTTACATACTTAGGAGTTAATCTTCCCCAATATGTCTGGAGTATTTCAAACAACACTGATTTTGAAATTTCTGTTGATACCGGTGATGCTGCTCTGTGCACTATTAGTGCTAAAGGAAATCCCGGAACATTGGCTAAGGTTACGGTTCAAGATAATGCAAATGCATTAGTTAAAGAATTTTATGTTTTAATTAGGTAAGGAAAATGACTACAGAAGATGTTAAATATATAGCACAATTAGCAAAATTAAAATTTAAAGATGAAGAATTAGAAAGTTTTACTCATAAATTTAATGATATTTTATCTTATGTAGAAAAACTTAAAGAGTTAAATACAGATGATGTTGAACCTATGGAGTATCCTATAGATAATATTAATGTATTTAGAGAAGATATTAATATAGATTCAATTGAAACAGAAGAAGCATTAAAAAATGCTCCTCAAACAGACGGTACATATTTTATTGTGCCAAAAGTAATTAAACAATAAAGGTGAAAATTTGATATTAGGTGTAATTCCTGCACGTTTTGGCTCTTCGCGCTTGTTAGGTAAACCGCTTGCAAATATTGGCGGTAAACCGATGATACAACATACTTATGAAAGTGCTTTGAAATCGAAATTATTGGATAAAATTATAATTGCGGTTGATGATGATAAAGTTTTTCAGGTAGTATCTTTATTTACTAAAGACGTAATAATGACACCGCAAAATATTCAAACCGGAAGTGATAGAATTGCATATGTTGTTCGTAACGTTCCTGATGCTGATATTATAGTTAATATTCAGGGGGACGAACCGTTTATAAAAGGTGCAATGATTGATGAATCGATAGAGCCGTTATTGTTTGATAAGGATGTTGATGTTGCAACTTTAGCAAAAAAAATTACTTCAGTGGATGAATTAAGAGCAGCTTCAATTCCGAAAGTTGTTTTTGATTATAATAACTTTGCTCTATATTTTTCACGCTCACCAATACCATATGTACGTGATGCAAAAAACTATCAAGAACGATTGATAATGGGTAATATATTTAAACATATCGGTTTATATGTTTATAAACGGGATGCATTGTTACGTTTCACTGAATTACCCCAAACAGATTTAGAAAGAACCGAAAAACTAGAGCAATTAAGAATGCTAGAAAATGGCATAAGAATTAAAATAGTTGAAACAAATTATGAGAGCATCTCTGTGGATACCCCGGCAGACTTAGAAAGGGTAAGAAGGTATTACGATGCTTTATTGAATAATAATATACAGGACAAAGTAACAAATGATTAGACCCGAGAAATTGGATATCGGTATATTAGATACTCCGATTAAGAAGTACAAGTTTCATGAGAAAGAATTTTTCGTAAAACACGATGATTTGACCGGAAGTCTTTTATCCGGTAACAAAGTACGCAAGTTAGATTATTTACTATACCAAGCAAAACAAGACGGTACTGAAATAATTATTACATGCGGTGCAGTTCAATCCAACCATTGTCGTGCGACTGTTGTTGCCGCTTCAATGCTTGGAATAAAAACCAAATTATTTTTATTTGGTGAAGAACCGAAGGAAGCTGAAGGCAATTTATTTATTGATAAAGTTTTTAATGCTGATATTACTTTTTTAAGCGAAGAAGAATATAAAAGCGTTTATGTTTTGATGGAGCAGAAAAAAAACGAGCTTGCAAAAGCCGGATTTAAAGCTACGGTTATTCCTGCCGGAGCGTCAAATAGCTTAGGTATTTGGGGTTATATTAATTTTGTTGATGAAATAAAGGACTTCATTATCAAAAATAATATTACGGGTATAATAACTGCTGCCGGTAGCGGCGGAACTACTGCAGGTTTGTTGTTGGGTTGTGCTATTAACAACTTACCTTTAAAAATTTATGCAGTCAATGTTTTAGATTCGAAGGATGTAATTAGGGATGCCATATTAAATTTGGTTTTGAAGTGTAAAGCCGATTACCAAATTGAAGCAAGTGTTGAATTCAACAACCTAGTTATTTTAGACGGCTACAGCGAAGAAGGTTATACAAATATTGCTACCGATAAAGTAAAAATGATAAAAGATTTTTCGGAAAATAGCGGCGTTTTGTTTGATCCGGCATATACCGGAAAAGCTTTTTATGCATATGTTAAAAACTTTTTAGATAAAGAAACTGACGAAAAAGTGTTGTTATTACACAGCGGCGGTTTGTTTGGTGTTTTTGCGAAAAAAGATGATTATTTAAAGAAATAGTTTTTTGGGGGAACGGAAAGAAATTAATATTTTTTTCTGTTTCCCCATAATTGTTTCAATCTGTCTTTTATTGATTTTTCGTTTCCGTTTTCACTAGGTAAGTAATACTGAACATTTTTTATCTCATCAGGTAGATAAGATTCCGATACAAAATTGTTTGCAAAGTCATGGGGATATTTATATCCTCCGCCGTAACCGCTTTGCTTCATAAAATTTGTGGGAGCATTTCGTAAATGTAACGGAACAGGGTATTGTGGTCTATTTCTATTATCTGATAGGGCTTTTTCAATCGCAAGATAAGCTGCATTACTTTTAGGAGCAGAAGCTAAGTAAGTTGCACATTGCGATAAAATTATTCTTGCTTCGGGAATACCGATTTTCTCTACTGCATTAAAAGTTGAGACTGCAAGTAAAAGAGCATTTGGAGAGGCATTTCCTATATCTTCGGAAGCGAGTATTATCATACGTCTGGCAATAAATAAAGGGTCTTCTCCTCCTTCTAACATACGAGCAAGCCAATATAACGCTGCATCGGGATCACTTCCGCGTAAACTTTTGATAAAAGCACTAATTACATTATAATGTTCTTCGCCCCCTTTATCGTAAAACGAATTTTTATTCTGTGTTATATTTTCTATTTCTGCTTTATCTATTTTAATAACTTCATTATTTAATTGGTGTAATACAGCAGCATCAAGTATATTTAATAATACTCTTGCATCACCGCCGGAACAATAAAATAAAAAATCCTTATCTGTTATCTCTATGCTTAGTGATTTAAAAAAATCATCTTCGTTTAATGCGTTATTTAAAATTTTATCTAACGTATCTACTGTTAACGCTCGTAATGTGTAAATTGCAGTGCGAGAACGTAAAGCCGGTATTACTTCAAAAGATGGGTTTTCGGTAGTTGCTCCTATTAAAATAATATCTCCGGTTTCAACAGAAGAAAGTAGAGCATCTTGCTGGTTTTTATTAAAACGATGAATTTCATCAATAAATAAAACGGTACGCCTTCCGATTATTCTATTCTGCTTGCCTATTTCAATAACGTTCCGTAAATCTTTTACACCGCTAGATACTGCATTAACCACAAAAAATTCCGAATCAGTAACATTAGAAATAATTTTTGCTAACGTCGTTTTTCCCGTTCCAGGAGGTCCCCAAAAAATCATTGATGATAATACGTTATTATCAATCATGTTTCTAATGGGTTTACCTTTTCCGGTTAAATGTTCTTGACCATAATAGTTATCAAGTGTTTGCGGGCGTCTTCTTTCGGCAAGGGGAGTTGAAGGAATCAGTTTATTCATTATTCCTTTTCCTTAATTAAAATTACTTTCTCTCCTTTTTTCTTAATGTTATATTTCTCGCGAGCTACTTTTTCAACTTTAAATAAATTGTTTTTTAGTGAATCTATTTCAGTATCCAATTGCGAAATTTTAGATTTAGAACTATCAATTTGAATTCTTGCTTGTGAAATTTCACCTTTTAATTGCCAATATTTAATTAAGCCGTTTTCGCTAAGTAATAAAAATGCAGCAATTAATGCAAAGACAATGCTAATTAAAATAAATTTTATTTTGGGGTCGTTAATTTTCATTATAAACTACTTTTTACAATTATATCAACTAATTGATTAAAACTGATGCCTGTTGCGTTTGCCATCATAGGTAATAAACTGTGCGAAGTCATTCCGGGTAAGGTATTTGCTTCTAAACAAAAGATATTATAATTTTTATCAACTCTAAAATCTATTCGACCATATGAATTGCATTCCAAAGCTTTATATGCCTTTAAAGCTTGTTCTTGTAGTTTATTTAAAATGCTCTCGGGAAACTCTGCCGGAACAATATAATCACTCATACCGTCTGCATATTTACATTCAAAGTCATATAAATTCTTTTTTGGTTTTATTTCTAAAGGAGGGAGTACTATGTCTTCTAATATACCTACCGTCAATTCATATCCGTCTATAAATGTTTCGATTAAAGCCTTATTTGAATATTTAAGAGCTAAATTTATTGCATCTTCAACTTCATCGGGATTTTTACAAATACTTAATCCAATAGTTGAACCTTGATCATTCGGTTTTATAACACATGGATAAAAAATTCGATCTTCAATTTCTTTTTTTATGGAATCTATTTCGAATTTATTAAAAATTACCGGAATCCATTCGGCGGTATTTACGTCAAAATGTTTAAATAATACTTTAGAAGCACATTTATCCATTGCTAAAGCACTAGCCAATATACCGCTACCGGTATATTTTATTTTCTTTATCTCTAATAATGATTGTATTGTTCCGTCTTCTCCGAATTTACCGTGTAATCCGTTAAAAACCAGATCCGTATTGTTAAATACGGGTAAACTTAATGCAGAAATGTAATTTTCTACTTTTGTTTCGGTAAAATCTTCATCCGAAAAAAATAATTCAATTTTATTTGGCTGATTTAAACCGTAAGCGGGGTCAACCAAGTTAACTTTGTATCCTAATTCAATTAAAGCTTTATAAATATTTCTGCTTGATGATTTTGAAATTATTCTTTCTGTTGAGCTTCCCCCTACCAAAAGGGTAATATTTAAATCTTTCATTAATTTTCCGTTATAAATTTATTTATCCATCCTATTTTTAGGATTAATCTTGATATTATATGTTCTTTCCGCAATTGAATATAACTCTTTTAGTTTTTTATTTGGAATAACATTTTCTTGTCCCATTGCTCTAACTACTGATAGTATTTTAGCTGTGTGTTCAAGTTTTTCTAGTTTATAATAAGCATCGCTAATAGACGTGCCAAAACTAATTGCTCCATGATTTTCTAATAATAAAACCCAAGCATATTCAATAAAAGGTTTCATTGATTCGGCTAGTTCTTTTGTAGAAGGAGTTGCATATTTACATAAATGGACCTTGCCAAGGTTTAATACAACTTCCGGAAATACGGGTGTAACTAATTCTTCTCCCATTGCGGCAAAAGAAGTAGCATAAACAGGATGGGCATGAATAACCGATTTAATATCTGGTCTGTTATCATAAGCAAATTTATGTAATTTGAATTCTGTAGATATTTTACCTGTTCCTTCAATTAAATTACCTTCATTATCAACCAGTAATATATCTTCTTCTGTTAATAACCCTTTGCATTTAGCAGAAGGCGTAACTAAAATTCTGTTTTCATCGATTTTTAAAGAAACATTTCCGTCATAAGCCGAAACAAATTCTTTTTGGTATAATTGTTTACAAAAATAAATAAATTCACTTTTTATTGACATGATTGTTCCAATTTTTCCATTATAACCATATTTAGATAGCCGTCATAACCTGTAACTTCAGGTTGAGTTTTATTCAAGAATGAATTAGTTACGGATTTAAGTAAAAACAATTGTTTTGATGAGCGGTTTCTAAAAGCTTTACGTCCCTCTCCAATTAAGTCAATAGTTAGTTTAGAAGGTTTTCCTCTTTTTCCTATAATTCCGTCTATTGCAATAGAACCCTTATATCCTAAAATTTCAATTCGATTAAAAGCTTTCGGAGTGTTAAAACTAACATTAAATTGCCCGTATCCGCTTTTTTCAAATTTAACTATTCCTGCAGCAAAGTCTTCTACTTGAGAATTAAATATCACATTATCCATAAAACCTTTTACTTCAATAATATTTCCTCCGAAATATAGTAATAGATCAATCATATGAGTACCTATATCTCGCAAAGCACCGCCACCGCTTAATTCTTTTACAAAACGAAAATTTTCATCCGGAGTAAACTCTGTATTGTAGTTAACCGCAATACTAACAATTTTCCCGATATAATTTTTTTCAACTAATTCTTTTGCCTTTTGAACTAAAGGATGAAATCTATTAACATAATTTACGGCAAATAATACATTGTTTTTTTTACAGACTTCATACATTTCATAAGCCTGTTGTGAAGTTATTGCTAATGGTTTTTCGCATAAAATATGCTTACCTGCATAAGCGGCTTCAATTACTTGGGCATAGTGGTTTGCATTAATACTTCCGATATACAAAACTTCAAAATCTTGTTTTAAAAATTCTGTAAAACTATTAAAGAATTTAGGAATTGCAAATTTATTTGCAATAAATTTTGCTCTATCTAAATTTCCGCTATATACTGCATTAATTTTATTTTTATGAATTTTTAATAACTCAGGAATTAATGTGTTTTCGGTAAATTTTCCGCAACCTGCAATTCCCCAACTTAATTTTTTTAACAATGATTGAGGTAAATGTATTCTCCCTTTAAGTTTCATTTTAACCTTTTTATAGTTTTAACTTTGCCATTAGTTTATTAATAGGTAATGCAGATTGCATAATATAAAAATGAATTGCAGGAACATTATTATTAAGTAGGTCTTCTACTTGTTTTAATGTCCACTCAACGCCAATATCTATAGTATGCTCTTGTTTTGATGTTAGAATGTTTTCTGCTAATTCTTTCGGAATATCAATAAAAAAGTTTTTTGGCAAAGAATTAACATGGTTTTTTGAAGTTAATATTTTTAATCCGGGAATAATCGGAACAGTAATTCCGGCTTCTCTACATTTAGAAACATATTCGTAATATTTTTTATTGTCATAAAACATTTGTGTAACAATATAATCTGCTCCCGCTGCAATTTTTTCTTTTGTATGCATAATATCACTTTCCAAATTTGGAGCTTCGTAATGTTTTTCCGGATAACCCGAAACACCCACACAAAAATTAGTCGGTTCGGCATCGAGTAATGATTCTTCTAAATATCTACCTGAGTTCATGGTTTTAATTTGATTAACTAAATCAATTGCTCGTAGGTTAACACTTCGTCCGAACTTTATCGGTTTATTAAATGCGGAATCATCTCCTTTAATTGCCAATACGTTATCAATCTGCAAATATCTTAATTCAATTAAAAAGTCTTCGGTTTCTTCTCTTGTAAAACCTTGGCAAATTACATGAGGAACGGCATCTACATTATATTTATTTTGAATTAGTGCACAAATACCTAAAGTACCCGGTCTTTTTCTTTTTATTTTGGCAATAAATCCGCCGTTTGGTGTTTCTTCGTAAATAACTTCGGCTGCATGTGAGGTTATATCAATAAAAGGAGGGTTATATTTTACGATATCGTCTAACAATGATAAAAGCTGTTTTAAATCCCCTCCTCTTTTTGGGGGGATTATTTCAAAACTTATTAAAGGGTTTTGTGCTTTACTCAGGTGTTCAATAACTTTCATTTCTATTCCAAAATTTAATTATGCAAATTTAATAATAATTATACAATTTTTTCTTTTTATTTTTTTGAATGAATAATAATTTCATGTTTATAAAATTCTTTGTTTTTTTCAATATTTGTATTTATTTTAAAATATTTTCCGTTCAACCAATTATGTGTCATGTCTTTATAATGTTTACCGAAAGGATGCCCGGATTGACCAGTGGGCATTACCAAGTATAAATTTTCATAATCGCTAAAATCATAAATATATCGCATACTTGGACCAAGATTATTCACGTATGGTTTGTTAAAATTATATTCACCGTTATTAATTGTTGTTCCGTCTCCGCCGATAGGGAAAGGACCAACATTAAAAAATTTGTCAATAAAAGTGGAATTACCGCTAAAATTATGTTTTAGTATCACTTTGTGGATATTTCCCCACTGCCAGTTTGTAATATCTTTTCCGTTAAAAAATTCAAGTTCTGTTAATGCGTCTGTTAAACTTTTTCTAATTATATCATCTCTATTTTCAATATTTTTAGTTTTAACATTATCAAACCAGGATGATTCGGGGTTATTTAATAAACGCATTATTACCCTATAGGGTATATTGGCTATAAATCTATATTCCTGTAAATATGTTTTCCCCATTTCGTCTTGTAATGTGTTTTCAATTAACTTTTGTAAAAATACTGCATAAATTGTAGGTGTTTGGGATTCTGCTAACATTTTGAAATCCCATTTTTTTAATAGTTTAATTGTGAGTTGTAAATTTTTATCTTTTATTTCTGCTTTTTCAAAAGCTTTAAGGATAAACGGTGTTAGTTTTGAGGCATAATCAGAATAGAAATCGTTTTGATATTCCATAAAATCCTTAACCGAGTGTTTTTCTTTTTTAGTAAGGAGGTCGTTAATTCTGTTAATTCTTGAATCGGGTTCCCATAAGTTTGTTATATGATAACTAAATTTGGGATCAACTTTATTATTGGCTGTAGCAATATAACCGCTTGCAGGATTATAAAACGATGGCATAACCTCAAAAGGAACATATCCTTTCCAATCGTTAACACTAAATTTCCCTTCAAACACAAAGGAAGGGGAGTTGTTGGGTCTAATCGGAATTCTTGCGCCGCACAAATAACCGATATTTCCTTTTATATCCGCATATATAAAGTTTTGACCCGGGGCATGAAAGTATCTTAAAGCTTCTTTAAATTCATTAAAATTCTTTACTTTATTAAGCTTTAAAAATGAGGTTAATTCATGTCCGCTATTTTCCAAAGTTACCCAACGCATACTTAAAATACTATTTTTACGATATTTGTTTGGTAAAATTTTATTAAATAAATGAATGTCTGAAATTATAGGACCGCGGTGAGTTGACTTAATTATTAAAGGAATATTATTGCCGTCTTTTACGTAAATAGTATCTTTTCTTTTAGTTAGTTCTTGCCAAACGCCGTCGAGCAGATATTTTGTACCCGAACTATCAATTTCTTCGGCATAAAAATCGGCATCATCTGTCATTACGTTTGTAACTGCCCAACTAATGTTATCGTTTTTTCCGATAACTACAGCCGGTAACCCGGGCAAAGTGAATCCTGCAGTCGTATTATAACCACTTTTAATTACGGCAATAAACCAGCGGGAGGG
>JAEXOD010000028.1 GCA_023447335.1 Bacteroidota bacterium | reverse complement strand
GAATAATATTGTTTATAAAGGTGAAGTTAGTAAACCTGTTTTAAAAGAAATTTTTAAAGTTGATTTATCATTTGATGAATTAGTGGATGCATTTGCCGGTGCTGTTAATTTAACCGATAAGTTACGTCTTGACCCCACGGATTATGATAATAGAGGCGAGGATTATATAATGACATACGCTGATAGTATCAAGAAGGTAAAGAGTGTTTATCAGATAAGCCAAAAACAATTAGAAATTAAAAAATATGGATACTATAAATTTCCTGAAAATTTAGTTTTGCAGAGTACTTTTACAGACTTTAAAACTTTTGAAGACGTTCCTTTACCTTATAAAGTTTTAATTGAAAATAAGCAAAATAAACAAAAAATTAGCATAGAGTATCGAAATATTTCTGTTAATAGCGAAATTGAAGATATGAATTTAAGTATTCCTTCCGATGCCGAAATTTTAGAATGGTAAAAAAAATATTTCCTTTAGTTTTCTTTTTAGGTTTTTATGCTTTTTTATTTGCTCAAGAAAATCTGTCAAATAAAAACGAAGAATTGAGCGAATTAAGGAATGAAATTAAATTACTTGAACAAGAAATTGCACAAAAAGCCAAAGCCGAATCCGAATCACTAAAAGATTTGGAAAAAATTAATAGGCAAAATCTTTTAATTAGTAAACTTATTAATGGTTTATTATTTGAAGAAAAATTAAAAGAATATGAAATTGCAACTATTGATTCAAGTATTGCAAAAACCGAGGAAGAAATAAATCTTCTTAAAGAAAACTATTCAAAATATATTATCTGGATATATAAGAACAAAGGAGAAAATTTTTGGAAATATCTACTTAACGCTAGTTCAGTTAATCAAGCTTTAATAAGGATAAAGTACCTTAATTATATCACCAAAAGAAGTAAAGAAAATATATCTAAATTAAAAGAAATTAAAGAAACATTGCTCAGTTTAAAAGAAAAAAGAAAAAAAGAGTTACTTGAGAAGGAGAAGCTTGTTAAAGAGAAAGAAAATGAGCAAAGAATTCTTAATGAAAAGAAAAAAGAAAAAAATGCTCTACTTAAAAATTTAAAAAAGGATAAGAGATATTTAACCAAAGAAGTAACAGAAAAACGTAATTCTGAAATAATGATCAAAAACTTAATTGCAAAGTTAATAGAAGAAGAAAGAATCAGAAAAACTAAAGAAAAAGAAAAACGATTAGCGGCAAACGAAAAGAAAGAAAATATTGTTAAAAATAAATCTGAAAACAAGGAATCCGAAAGAGAAAAAATATTTTCTACGATAAATTATGATAGTTTTGAAAATTTCACTTCACTAAAAGGGAAATTAAATTGGCCTGTAAAATCAGGTTCAATAATTAGAAAGTTTGGTGAAAACGTTAATGATAAACTAAAAACAGTTACATTAAATTACGGAATAGATATTAAAACTTCTGAAAACTCACCGGTTTTAGCGGTTGCAGAAGGCATAGTTTCGGCGGTTGATTGGATTCCGGGATTTGGAAGCGTTGTTATTATTACCCATAGTAATAGTTATCGGACCGTTTACGGTCATATAGGGGAATTATCGGTAGCGGAAGGAGTTAAGGTAAAACGAGGAACTGTAATTGGGTCTGTAAATGAAAGCTTGGAGGGGAATATACTTCATTTTGAAATTTGGAACGATAGAAATTACCAAAATCCTCAAGTTTGGTTAAGCCGATAGAACACTTTATATGGCTGTTTAACAAGAGTAAATAGTATTTGAACTTTAGTATTATTAAACTGATCGGTAGTTTTAGTGTAAAAGCAAAGAAAGAGGATGTTCCAGATTGAAAAAATTGATCATATTGAGGGAAATCAGGGCTTTAATAAATTATTTAATCATATTAATAATTAAAAAATAATCCTTTTAATTTTTAATATTTATGAGACAAATAATAAGGATAATATAGAACTTTTTTTCAAATAATAATTGTTAGAATTAAAAGTAAATATAAAATTGACTTTCAGTATTATTTTAGATAATTTTAAAAGTTAAAATATTCGGAAAATTTATGTTATTAGAGTATATCCCAATCTTTTTGGTATTAGTAATTGCCGTTCTATTTGCAATGTCAACGGTATTTTCCTCAAAAATATTCGGACCTTTCAGACCTAACAAAGTTAAAACAATGCCTTATGAAAGCGGAAAAGATCCGATTGGAACAACAAGAGAAAGAATTTCTATTAAATACTATTTAGTAGCAATGTTATTTATAATATTTGATATTGAAGTTATTTATGTTTATCCTTGGGGTGTGCAGTTCCGTGAATTATATGCCAATTACGGTATGTTTGCCTTTATACCAATGTTTTTGTTTTTAGTAGTACTTGAAATAGGATTTTTATATTTATATAAAAAGGGAGGACTGAATTGGGATTAGAAGCAAAATTACAGACTGACGGATATATAGCAACAACAATAGATGCAGTAGTTGCATGGGCTCGAAGAAGTTCCGTATGGCCTATGCCATTGGGAATTTCGTGTTGTGCCATTGAGATGATTGCAGCAGCAGATCCTAAGTTTGACATCTCCAGATTCGGAAGTGAAGTAATGAGGTTTACACCTCGTCAGTGCGATTTATTAATAGTAGCAGGGACTGTTACATACAAAATGGCAAAAGTTGTAAGAAGAATTTATGATCAAATGCCCGATCCAAAGTGGGTAATAGCTATGGGGGTTTGTACAAGTTCGGGTGGGATGTATCGTTCTTATTCTGTTGTACAGGGTATTGATCAGTTTTTACCTGTAGATGTATATACAGCCGGTTGCCCTCCGCGTCCGGAAAACTTGTTAAATGCACTTATAACAATTCAAGAAAAAATTGATAAGACTAAAGCACGCGATTTTCAAGACTTAAAATTGAAATAATATATGAGCTTAAAAGAGATATTAGAAAATAGTTTTACTCAAAACACTGCTATCGGCAGTTTTGTTGAGAATATAGAAGAATTCAGAAACGATATTTCTGTATTCGTGAAGAAGGAAGGATTGCTAAAAGTAGCCCGTTTTTTACATGATTCGGCATCATTAGGCTTTGTTTCATGCAGAGATGTTACCGCCGTTGATTGGGCAAAAAGAAAAAATCGATTTACTGTTGTATATACTATTTATTCATTTACTCTCAATGAATATGTTCGTCTTAAGGTTAACCTTGACGGGGACTATCCCGAGATAGATTCAGTTACAAGTATATGGAGTAGCACAGGTTGGTATGAACGCGAAACATATGATATGTACGGAATTAAATTTATCGGTCATCCTGATTTAAGGAGAATGTACATGCCCGAGGAGTTTGAGTATCATCCTCTAAGAAAAGAATTCCCTGTTTTAGGTATTCCGGGTTCAATTCCTTTACCGGAAAAAGGAGAGTAGTATGGAAAAATTAACAACAAATTTAAATGATGAAAGATTATTGCATGCTTTATTAGAATCTACAAAAGATTTTGAATTTGATGATGCATTAGAAAATGAACTTATTTTGAATATGGGTCCACAGCACCCGGCAACACATGGCGTTTTAAGAGTATTACTGCGTTTGGACGGTGAAAAAGTAATAGGTGCAATGCCTGAATTAGGATATTTGCATCGTGGTTATGAAAAGATGGCTGAAGATATGTCGTTTATTGAGTTTATTCCTCATACTGATAGGCTTGATTATACAAGTACAATGTGTAATAATGTAGCTTATGCTTTAGCTGTTGAAAAGCTATTAGGTGTTGAAATACCTAAACGGGCACAATATATAAGAATGTTAGTTGCGGAATTGAGTAGAATAGCAGGTCATTTAGTAGCTATTGGTACTTTTGCTCTTGATTTAGGTGCCGTTACAATGGTTGAATGGACATTTAGAGAAAGAGAATATATACAAAGTATATTTGATAGAATTGCGGGAGCACGTTTTACGACTAGTTTTACTCGTATCGGCGGCGTAGCAAGCGATGTTGATGATACTGCAATTGCAATGATTAAAGAATTTTTAAGAAATTTTGATTCTGCTTTAGAAGAAATGGCAAAGCTATTACACGGAAACAGAATTTTTATTGAAAGGCTTGAAGGAATAGGAATATTGCCTAAAGAGACTGCGATTGCTTATGGTGTAACAGGTCCAAGTTTGCGTGCTAGCGGTGTAGAGTTTGATATTCGTCGTGCTAAGCCATATCTGCAATATAACGAGATTGATTTTAAAATACCCACTTATACAGATGCGGAC
>JAEXOD010000013.1 GCA_023447335.1 Bacteroidota bacterium | reverse complement strand
AAACCAGTAATATTAGAACCGATTGAAAAAATTACTATAAAAGTTCCCGAAGAATATATGGGAGATGTTATGGGTGATATTTCTTCAAGACGCGGTAAAATATTAGGAATGGATTCTGTTGGTTCTTTCCAGATAATTAATGCATTAGTACCACTTTCGGAATTATATAAATATGCTACTTTATTGCGTAGTTTGACATCAGGTAAAGGTACATTTAGTAGTGTTCATTCTCATTATGAAGATGTTCCAAAGGATGTTGAAGCTAAAATAATTGAAGAATACAAGAAAACAAAAGAAGAAGAAGCAGCATAATTGTTTTTTCTTACTTATAAATTTAGAAACCCTCTCATCCGAGTTCTCTTTTCGGTTAGAGAGGGTTTCCGTTAATATTGGGATGATAAAATATAATGGATAAATTATACTCACCTTGGCGTACATTATATATCCAATCGTTTAAAGAAAAAAAAGAAGGTAACGGTTGCGTATTTTGTAATTGTGATTTTGAGAATTATATTGATGATGAATCGCAAATTGTTTATAACGGTAAAACATGTTTTGTTATGCTTAACTTATATCCGTATAACAGCGGACACTTAATGGTTATACCGAAAAGGCATTTAAATAATATTCATGATTTAACTGATGAAGAATCATCTGAAATTATGAATCTGACAAAAATTAGTATAAAAGCCTTAGAAATGACGATGAAACCGCAAGGTTATAATGTAGGGGCTAATTTAGGGAAAGCAGCCGGAGCCGGAATAGATCAACACTTACATTATCACATTGTTCCAAGATGGATTGGTGATATAAATTTTATGCCAGTAATAGGGGAAGTTAAAGTAATATCTGTTGATTTACTTGAAGCAAAAAGAGATTTAATTAAAGCTTTTGAATTATTAATTAATATATGAAAACTATATTAATTGCACCAAATAGTTTTAAAAATTGTATTAATTCCGATGATGCAGCAGATACGATTAAAAGATATCTTTTTAAAAATAATCCACATTTTATAAGCAAATTTAATATTTTAAAAAGACCCATTAGTGACGGTGGTGACGGATTTTTAAAAATATGTGATTATTATTATAATTTAAAAATTAGAAATTATACAGTTAAGTATTTAGACGATAAATATCACAATGTTCCGGTAGGAATAGATATAACTAATAGAACTGCATATATAGAAACAGCAAAATTATTAGGATATAACAGTATTTCTGATGTAAAAAAGCATGGCTTAAATCCATATACATATTCGTCTTTACCGTTGGGGCAATTATTATTTCAAATAAATGAAGATAATAAAAAATATAACCAAATAGATAAGGTTGTAATAGGTATAGGTGGTACAATTACAAGCGATTTAGGTTTAGGTATGATGCTAATATTTGGTTTGAAATTAAAACGAGGAAATCTGTGTGTTATACCCAAACCGTCAAAATATATGTATGCCGATACTATTGAATATAAAAAACCAATATTATCATATAATATTGAATTTGTTACTGATGTAACTAATATGTTATTAGGCGAAACCGGTGCTAATTATTGTTTCGGTGAACAAAAAGGGATAAAAAGAAAACATTTACAGATATTTGAGATTGGATTTAAAAATATAATTAGATTACTTAAAATTAAAGATGTTGATAATTATAGCGGTGCCGGTGGAGGAGTTGCATTTGGATTACAATTCTTCTTTGATGCAAAAAAAATCACTGCTTCAGAATTTATATTGGAACGATTAGAATTAAAGAATATAAATCCGGACTATATAATAACCGGAGAGGGTAGTTTTGACAAACAAAGTTTATTAAATAAAGGAACGAAAATTTTAATAGATTATGGTTTAAAAAAGAGATCAAAAAAAATATTTGTTATTTCGGGCAAACACTCAATGGTTAAGGACGAAAGTTTTATTATTTATAATATGCAAGATTATTTTAAGTCTATCGAAGAATCGAAAAAATTTGTAAAAAAAGGATTTAAAGTAATAATTGATAAAATATCGACTGAAATAATAAAGGAATATAATGGAAAATAAATTTGAAAAAATAGAAAAAAAAGCTGCAATTGAGTTGGATGAGATATTAGGTAAACCATTCAAAGTGTTGGATGACGGATTTGTGAGAGTAGTAGACTATATGGGGAATGATGAATCCATTGTTCAAGCAGCTAGGGTTTCTTACGGAAAAGGGACAAAAAAACTAAACGAAGATAAAAATTTGATTCGATATCTATTACGACATAGACATACAACTCCTTTTGAAATGTGTGAAATTAAATTTCACGTTAGAGTTCCTATGGACACTTGGCGCCAATGGATTAGACATAGAATGGCAAGCGTTAATGAATATTCAACAAGATATTCAATAGCTATTGATAGCATGCAATCAACAGAACCACAATTTTGGCGTGGTCAGGCTAAATGGAATAAACAAGGAAGCGAAGGTTTTTTATCTAATGAGATCGGCTTAAAACTTAGTAAGGAAGAAGCAGAATTTCATAAAGCAGCTCGAAATATTTATGAAAATAGAATTGAGCTCGGAATTGCCAGAGAACAAGCTAGAAAAGATTTGCCTTTATCTACTTATACTGAAGCATACTGGAAGATCGATTTACATAATTTATTGCATTTTCTTGAATTAAGAATGGATAAACATGCTCAGTTTGAAATACGAGAATATGCAACCGTAATTGGGTACGAAATTGTTAAACGTTGGGTACCTTTAGCTTGGGAAGCATTTAATGACTATATTGTTAATTCTAAAACATTTTCTAAGTTTGAACTTGAAATTATTGCAGCTTTAATAAATAGTGATAAGGAAAAAGCTATTAATATTGCTAAAGAAATTAAATGGTTAGAATATTCAGAGCAAGGATTAAAATCAAACATCGAAAGATCTGAATTTGAAGTTAAATTAAACGAACTTGGAGTACAAATTCCTTGGTTGTAATGCTAATTACTTACTACAATATAACTGCAGAATGGATAAAATAATAATTGCAGCAATTTCTGAAAACAATATAATAGGAAAAGAGGGACGGTTACCTTGGAATATTAAATC
>JAEXOD010000005.1 GCA_023447335.1 Bacteroidota bacterium | reverse complement strand
ATAGGTGTAGCTGCAAACATAAATGTACCTAATTCGTTTGTAATCCAGATTTCACTTATATTATCTGATTCCTTGAATATATATTTTTCGCATTTATAACCCAGTATTTCCTTAACTTCTCCCGTCTTAGCTTTTGTTATGTCTTCTACCGTATTATCTTCTTCATTAGGAGCTGATTCAAACCCTGATAAATCTAAGTACTTTTTCAAATCAGGGAGTAACATATAACTTTTATCTCCGTCAGATAATAATATACTTGTCCCTTCTTGTGACGGCAATTCGGCTCTAAATCTATTTCCCTTTATAAAATACTTCATATCCATATTTATTCGTTCGTCTTCACCTTCCCCAATAAATTCACTTTTAAATTCAACATAACCTTCAAATACTTTAGGTTGGGAATGTAGAGTGATACAAACTAAGAACAAAAACATAAATAAATTAACATACTTTTTCAATTTTGCCTCCTAATAAAATTCAAAACTTTAATTTAAGATTTATTTTGAATATCTCAAAATATTAAGTTTAAAATATAAAAGGTTGTTCAACCTAATAAACAACCTTTTACCTAGTCTGTTTTATTTATTAACTACCTACCTAAATCACCTTTATATTTCACTAATCCTCCACCGGCTGTTGCAATCCATACAATTCCGTTTTTATCTCTAATTACGTCTTGAATATAATTACTTTTAATACCTGAATTCGAAGTATTAAATACTTTAACATTATTAAAATCTTTAAATCTATATAGCCCTTTATCGGTACAAACCCATTTATAACCTCTTTCATCTATATATATATTGTATAAAATCGAGTAATCCAAAAACTCGGTATATTTTTTAAATTCAATGCCGTTATAAAAGCTGAACCCACGAGGGAATTCTACATCCTCACCAACTTTCTGTTTGGGGTGACCTAACCATATTTCTCCGGTTGGGGTTAACGCACTACAAACAATAAAATCAGACAAAATGTTATATTCGGGACTAAAATACATATTCGTCCAAGTAGTATCTTCTAGTTTATATAGTCCCATGAAGGCACTACCAAACCATTTATTATTATTTTCATCTATCTCAATAGAGTTAATTGAACCATAAGGATAAGTTATATGTAGCGAATCATAAACATAACTTGTCCATCCGGCATAACCGTCAAATTTATTTAAACCAAACCTAGTCGCAATCCAAATATTCCCTGTATTTTTTTCGCATTTAATATCATTAACATAATCGCTTAATAATGGACTATTCCATTGCCTAAAAGCAACCCAATTAACATCATCAAAACGTGCAACCCCACCATAGGTGGCTATCCACTTAACATTATTCTCGTCAATATCTATTGCAGTAACTAACCCGCTCGGAATCGGAAAAGTCGGAGGTCTATAATTCACAAACGATTTTTCGTCATATTTTATTAATCCAAATCCTTCCGTACCCAACCATTTTATATTATTCTTATCGATATTTATACAATTTATATAATCATAATTTATATTTGAGTTGCTATTATTATAATCAACCCACACTGAAGTATCTTGCAAGGTTTTGGATGCCCTTGTTATTTGGTTGCTTCTAACTATTACGCTAACTTCTCCGTCTCTATGCTCCGGATATGAATATCTAATTCTATAATTACCGGGAAGTAATCCCGTAAGTGTGTCTGAAGAGAATTTATCGGTTAACGAATCATTTAAATAAATTTTTGCATTACTTGGGTTTGAAATACAAAATATTTTTCCTAACATTAGCGGATTTAAAGTATAGTCCACATCTATTTTATCAAGTTTTTCTTCATTAACCGTGATATTAAAGGTTGTATCTCTAAAGTATTCTAACTTTAATTTGATAGAGTATTCTCCAAAGTCCACAAATTTTAAGGTATCAGGTGTACGTCTTCCGGAATATTTACCATTTTTGTAAATCATCGCACCGGAAGGATTCGAAGTTATAAACACAAAAGCTTTTGTTGGTTCGGTATCCGGAGGAGATACGGATATATCTTGTTCGCAACTAATAAATAAACAAACCAATGAAATCAATATAAAAAATAAATATTTCTTCATAATCAGTCAACCTCGTTAAAAAGAATACTATAACCAAACTGTTTAAGATAATCTTCGTTTAAAATTAACTTTTTAACTTGAGTAACATAAGAACCGAATAACCCAAATCCTCCTTTAATGTTGGTAAACTCTGATTGTTCCAAACTAACTTGATATCCGCCTACTTGTTGGTTTGTAGAGCTAAAGTATGAAGATAAATTCCTATCGTAAATTTGTAAACTAAATTTTGCAAAAATTCCAACTGCGAAATCATTAGAATTTGGTTCACCTCTAGAAATAGATGCAAGTTTTCTCGTTAATGCTCCTTTTTCATAGGTTATGGCAGTTTGTTTTTGAGGGATTGGATAAATTGGCGTAAATATCGTATTCTTTTCGTAATACTTAATAGGAACTTCCAATTCTCCTTGTAAAGTAAAAACACCGTTTATTTTTCTATAATACACAAAAGTTAAACGTGGTACAACGTAATAGTTTTTTTCTGCCGGAACCCATGTAAACGTAATTAAACTTGACTCCTCGTCAGGAATTATTGGATTAAAATCTTTTGGGAATGCAGCGGTATCCGGAGTTGTTGTTTCAGAAAACAATCGTTTACCGTTTGGTAATAAGACCTCAATTTCCATTTTTTTATTTAATGGGAATTTGAAATTTCTAATATAGTAAGTACTTTTAGCCGTATCCAATATCTCGGTACCAAAATATGTAAAAACAGAATCTCTAAAAAATGCTGCACTGTTATCCCAATACAAAGCTATTTCAGCGCCTTTTATGTATTCGGATCCGCTTGCCATAGTACCGGAACTTTTTACAACAGTTGCAAATTGTTTATCTGCATCACTATTTAGTATGGAATAAAAAATATACCTTTCTTTGTACTGTTCGGTAGGGGTAACATCATTCTCACACGATATTGTAAGCAATGAAACAGTAATAACAACTAATAATAGTAAAACCTTTCTCATATTTCCACCTTTATTGTAGCCGAAGGTAAAAACGGTAACATGTTTACTCTTTCCCCAGTATCTCTTTTGAAATAAAAAATATTTTTTCTATCATAAACATTTATAATGCTTAAATCAATATAAACTTTGGTAAAAAACAGATTAAATTTCTTGGATAATGAAATATCAAGTCTATGATAATCAGGAAGCCTTCCAACGTTTTTATCACCTAAAATTGCGTAAGGGAAGAATGAATTTGAAAATACCCATGATGAATAAAAAGTATTACTAAATAATTTATCGTAATAACCTATTAGCTTAGTAAAGGGTAAACCCGTATTATAAGTCCAAATAATATTTGCAATCCAATCATCACCAAAATTATAATCTAATATAATATTGAGATTATGTCTAGAATCATATTTAGGATAAAATTTCCAATCATTTACCGTATTATAAGCATAACTTAACGAATAGGAAGTTGTGAACGAAAAAGGCATATCGCTATATCTTAACATGGTCTCCAATCCGTACGACTCTCCTTCTCCGCTTACTAAATCGGGGTCTTCATCAAAAACCTTTTCTTCATTAATAAAGGGTAAGTTTTTAACCTTTTTGTAATAACCCTCAACTTGAACGTTTAACTTGCTCGTTAAATCAATTTCAACACCGCCGGTATAATGAGTGGAACGTGCCGGGTTTAAATATTCCGGAGTTATTATCCATGGTTCAAATAAAGAAATGACATCTTTTTCATCAGATATAGTAGTAATTTCTTGTTGGAATATTCCCCATCCGAATTTTATTGCGATCGGATTACTCACCCTATAAGTAGTATTTACTCTCGGTTCAAATAAAAATTCTCCTCCGGGCGTAAAAGAAACCGTATTAATACGAGTCCCCACGTCAATCCCCAGGTTTTCAAACCTCAAGTATTTATACTTTAAATACATACTAACATTTCCGCCAAAATCTTCAACATTTGAAAAAGCACCGCTTCTATTTTCAAGTAAAAGTTTTGTGTTTAAAGTTTTCAATACCATTCCCAAGCTTAATTCATCTTTACTTTCTGAAATATATGTCATATCAAAGGAAAATGTATAATCAACAACTTCATTTTTTCTTTGCTTTGCAGAGCTAAATTTTGGAATTACTTCTCCGTTAAATTTACTTAAAGTTAAACTTAATTTGCTAAAAAGCGGGCTATCATAAACTTGATACCAATCAAACCCCAATATATCATTATTCCAATTAAAATCTTCTTTAGTAGGATCATCGTTGTTTAACTTATCTCCGCTAATGAAACCGTAAATAATGAATTTTCCGTTTTCAATAAATGGATTTTTAGAGTTTACTTTAAAAGAATAATCATAAAAATTTATGGGTAAAGTATTTTCGTTTAGGAATTTTTTTAATATTTGGTTCGAAAAACTCTTTCTACCGGTAAGCATAAATGAGCCTCCGCCCCAAAACGGACCTTCAAGCAATAATTTCCCGGTCATTAAGCTCGAACTAACTTTTCCTGAAAAATTATTTTTATTACCGTCTTTTGTGATCACTTTTAACACGGATGAAATTCTTCCCCCATACTCACTTGTAAACCCACCTTTAAAAAATTCTACATTATTAATCATCTCCGGATCTATTACGCTGAATAAACCTAAAGCATGAAAGGGATTATAAATTGTGGCTCCGTTTAATAATACTAAGTTTTGGTTACTTGCACCTCCCCTAACATAATATCTTGCAGATACGTCACCAGTAGATTTTACTCCCGGGATATATTGAAGAGAACGAAAAACATCAGTTTCCACACCTTTTGGCAACTTTTCTAATTCTTTAATGGATATTCTTTGCAAGCCTAAATTAGTTGAATTTTTTTCGGTTTTGTAGCGCTCGCCTACTTTTTCAATCACATCTAATTGAAAACTTGATTGTTGAAGAGATACATCAACCTGTGTAATTTTATTTGGTTTTACTACAACTTTTAATTCTTTGCTTTCATAACCAACATAGGAATAGATTACCGTATATGTTTTATTCCCGGCAATACCGTTAATAAAATAATATCCGTGAGCATCTGTGGAACTTCCTCCTTTTATTTCTTTAACATAGACATTTGCATAAGCTAATGCTTCACCGTTTATTTCATCTGTTAAAAAACCTCGAATAGTTCCTGTATTTTGTCCGAAATTAGATTTGCTAAAACAAAGAATTAAAAGTAATATAAATAATGGTAGTTTTATTTTCATTCTCACCCGCTTATTAAATCTCCAATAAAAAAATTTTAAATCTATTTTATTTTACAAAATTTTTGCAACAAAATACACCGCATGTTTATGCGGTTTTACATTTTTTTCACAACAATTTAATAATTGAATCGTCTAAATTAAGTTTGTCTAATTATTAAGAATTTATTTAAAATAAAATTCCCCGCCAAGCTTAGCGGGGAATTAATTAATAATTCAAAAACAAAGAATTCAAAATTATTTAATTAGCATCATTTTTTTAACAGAAACAAAATTTTCGGTTTCTAATCTATAATAATAAACACCGCTAGATAAATTTGAAGCGTTAAAATCAAATGAATAATAACCTGCGTCCATTTTTTCATTTACTAATTCTTCAACTGCTTGTCCCAAAGTATTAAACACAATTAATTTTACATTGCTTGTTTTTGGCAAAGCAAATTTAATTGTTGTACTTGGGTTAAAAGGATTAGGATAATTCTGTTCTAATGAAAATTGTTGTGGTAAATAGCTTACTTCAATTGACTGTGAAAAATGAGCTGTTCCGTCAAAATCGATTTGTTTTAATCTATAATAAATTTTATCGGTTTTTAGGTTCACTAAATCATCAACAAAAGAATAATTATTCTTTTCTGTAGTAGTTCCTTTTCCTTTAACAAATCCAATATTTTCCCATTCGGTTCCGGTTTTACGTTGAATTTCATAACCCTGGTTGTTTGTTTCGGTTGCTGTTGACCAAGTCAATTTAGAATAATTATTCTCTAAAGTTGCTGCAAAACTTGTTAATTCAACAGGTATAACATTACCAACTTGCATTGTAACAGGCACAACAATTAACGGATTAACCGGGTCATTGCTTGCAATGTGAACTTCCATTCCGTAATTTCCGCTTTGTAAACCGTCTGTCTGGAATTTTAATTGTACGTTTGCACTATTACCGTTATAAAGTGTTCCTGCTGATTGAGTAGTCATAAATAACCATTCAGGTTCAGCCATAAATTGAAGAGCATGATTGTTCTTTAAGTAAGCAGCATCTTTTACAACTTGCAATCCTGTTGAACCATCAGGGCTTTCAATACCAACCGTACATGAGTTTAATGTACCGGTAACAGTATTATAATAGAATACTATTTTTCCGCTTTGATGTAAAACTATTTGGAATGTATATGTACCGGGTGAACTGGAACCGTAACGAGGCCAGTTTGTAAATTGTACAATAAATTTATTTCCGTCATTTTTATAATATACTTTTCCTGTTGTACCACCGTCTAAATCATCCCATAAAGGAGCAATAACACTATTCGGTGTAGCTGTGTTAGGCATTGTAGTATTACTAAAAGTAGTTGAGCTTTGTGTACCTACGGTTATATAACCGTTTGAATGTACATAAATCTGTGTGTTTACTGTACCATAATATTTAAAATTAAAACCTAAATTTAACGGACCGGCATATCCTTCGTCTGCAGCACTATATGTACCTGAAGGAGTAAAGTTTGCTAATGTACCGGTTGTGGAAATATCGCTCCAAACGTATTGTGGTCCACCCGGAGCATCGGTATCAATCCATTTATAACCAAAAGCATCAGGTCCGCCGTTTCCTTTAAATGATTGACCAAATTCGATTTCCGAAATTTCTTTTAATTGTCTTTCATTTAATGATAGGGATTTTTCTTTAACCACAGGAATTAATGTGGCAGTAACTTTTGCACTAGTCGGGAAAGTATTATTCTTTAATTCAACAGTATAATCCAAAGTCGAATTATTAACATTAATGTTGCTAATTGTTACGGTATCGTACTGTGTAACATCCGGTTGTAATGTACAAGTCATATTTGTAGGATTTACAGAAATAACCGGAGCTTGAAATGTTGATTTGCTGACTACGTTGGACATAGCTGAGTTATTTGTCCAAATATCACGTGCTTTAACAGCAAAATAATATGTTGTATTAGGAGTTAAACCTTCTACTGTATACGATTTCGGAGTACCTACCGAATCTGAATTTCCGCCATATATAACTGATGTAGCATTATTAAACTGTGCATCATCACCTATATTAGAGGTTGAATATCTTATATCATAACTTGATATACCACCAAATGTAGTATCTGCCGGAGCTGTCCAATTTAATGTAATGCTATTGGATGTTTCGTTACTTGTTGATAAATTAGTAATTGCTGCAGGAGGATCTGTATCAGGTAAAATTTGGCGTTTTGTAGGAAGTGAAGGATCTCCCATCAAATTGTACATTTCTAAATATCTTTTCATTGTTGCGGTTAAAGAACCATAATGATTAACTAAGTATACTTTAGCTTTATCCATCATCGGAGTTACTTTTGTTAAATCATCATCAAACATTGCTTTAATCAAGTTCTTTTCTAATATATCGTCTTCATCCCAATATGAATTTACAGATGAACCGTAAAAACTAGAACCGCCTTTTGCAGTACGAATCCAAGTTTCACCAAAACATTCAGTCATATGATATGAACCGGTAACACAAGCGAATGAATACACAAACGGATAAATAGTGTTAGTTAAGGCACGAACATTTGCTTGCGAAAACGGAGGACCGTCAGCCCATGAAGTTTCGCCACCGTGACCGGAATAAATTGCAAATTGTTTTCCGTCATTAATTGCATTCGATACCTGTTGTGTTGTAGCACTATAAGTAACCGTATAAAGTTTTAAGTTATCGTAATTATTTGGAGCAAAATATGTATTAATTACATAATTATGCGTTCCTTCGGTAATTGAGGAATTATCGGTCGATGCCATAAATACGTTTTTCTTTGGTAGCGTACCGATACTATTTGTCATATAAATAGTCTTGTTAATTATGTTTTGTAATTCTGTTGTTGAAGTAACAGAAAATCTACCGACAAAAGCATCTGCAAAATGGTCTGTTCCTTGCAATAAACCGTAATTTAAATCCGTATTAGGTGTTCCTTCTCCGGTACCAACCCAATAAGGTATCTTTTCAACATCACCAACTAAAAGGATGTATTCCGGTTTTAAATTTGGGTCATTATATCTGTTTTGAATAAAAGTTTTAATTGAAGCAGTAGTTGTTCCTGTTGCCGCGGTTGTAAACATTGCAACATTATATCCGCCTGAAGCTTTATAATTTGCAAATTGTTGCATAGTTGCTTCATATTCAGGAGCAGTAATAATTAGATAATTCATTCCCTTACTTGAATTATTAGGATTAAAAGAAGTGAAAATCTCTTTTAAGTATGAATTATAATTTTCGGAATGACCGGTATTTGATTGTACGGCTTCGGGTAACGTAATAGAGAAATTACCGCTAGTAACGGCTTTTAATATATTTCTTACCGGATTATAATTAAACGGATAAATAGTTACCATTACGCCGGTAACTCCCCCGATATTAAAAGGTTCGCTAATTTTGATAACAGGTTGATCAGGTCTGCCTTCAGTTTCATAATATGAGCGATTAAAGTTAAAAGGTCTTTTACCTAAAGGCTCTGATTTTGACCAAGGGGCTTGAAACGGATATACTCTGTTTGTTAAATTGATATTAGAGTAACTAACATTATTAGTTGAAACTACTATGTTTTCTTCTGTAGCATTAGTAGGGACAACTAAATTAAAAGATATTTGCGGTAATTCGGGATATCCTGCTTCGGATGTTATTCCGTAACCGTCAACTGATAATTTAATAAAATTCTCGCCTTCCTTTCCAATTTCGGTCATGTTGTAAGCAGGTAATTGATATTCAATAGAATAACTATTACCACTTTGTGTCACTTTTACACCGGCAGGTTGGTTAGCCGCAAAATTTGTAATTGCTAACAAAAATGTTAGAACCAGGAGAAGTCTTTTCATTAAAACCTCGATAATAATAATAAAATAATATACCTAAATATTGTTTGCATTTTTTTTTGCATTAACCATTTAAACTAATTAAATATTTTATTTTATTCAAATCATTTTTTACTTTTTCATTAAAAATGTAATAACAAAATAGAAATGTCACAGTTTCAGCAATTTAGAAATGTCATTAATGAATAATGTTCATTAATTATTTTTTGTTTTAGGGGTAACGAAGGAGGACGTAGTCCGACTGAAGTTACCCCT
>JAEXOD010000021.1 GCA_023447335.1 Bacteroidota bacterium | reverse complement strand
ACCTTGAACATAGGAGCTGTTTCAAAAGCCTATTTTGTATTTATTGAGCGGTTTATCGCTTATTTGTAAAATTACTATATTTTATTATTACCCGTTTAATCAAGTTTTGGCGGGTATTATTACCACTATCTGAAGATAGTGGTAATTGATAAAACGCATATTTTTTATACCAATTATCGTTTATTCCTTTTTTTAATTACCACTATTTTTAAATAGTGGTAAAAGAATATCCTTAATACGCTTTCTAATTTTTATACAACGCCTATTTCAAAAAGTAAAAAAGATTGTATTAAACTTTTAATCTATTAATTTTAAGTTTATCAAGGTTCATAGTTCCTATTCCCATTTGGTCGGCAATTTTAATGTAAGGGACGTCACTTGGGTTAAGACCAAATAACTTTGCACCTGCGGCATCAATAGCAACAATATCGGTCGAAATTAGTAAGGATTCCATTTTTACTACGTCATCCTTTCCAACGCCGCGCGGACCGTGTTGCATCATTACGTTATAAGCGTCTAAAATGTTTAAATCAGGAAGTCTATAACTTGAAAAATCAGCTATACATTGGTGCAAGTCGTTTCTATGCCAAAATCCCCTATCCCAAACAATACCCATATGGTTTTTCATAGCCATAGTAAGTTTTGCACTGCTATGGTTTTTAAGAATAGGGACATTAATAAATACGTCTGAATTAAGAATAATTTCATGAACTTTTGCGTTTGTAAGTCGTTTACCTTTTTTAACGGAAACTTTTTGATAATAACCTTCTGTATTACCGGGAGCAATTTTACCGCCTGCATCTTTAACAGCACGTTCAATACCGCTATTTTTGTAAGAAAGAGACCATTCATCGCATGTGTTATCAAAAACCAAAACTTCTTTAGCTCCGGCGTTTAAGCAATGTTCTATAATACGTCTTACTAATAAAGGATTAGTATTTGCAGCTCTATCGGGCGAAACATCCCAACCTATATTCGGTTTTACAACAACAGATTGTCCTTTTTTTACAAATTTAGACATCCCTCCCATACTGTTAATAGCCATATCAAACATCTTATCGGGCATTCCCCCTTTAACTGCTACTAAATCAAAAGGACTGGGTGAAAAAGAACTTATTTTTCCTAAAATATCAGTTGAATTACCTAAGGTTAAGGCGCCGAAAGCACCTACAAAACCTGTCTTGATAAAATCTCTACGTTTCATAATAACCTATTGTTTTAGAATAAATATAACAAAAAATAAATAAAAATTCACTTGTTTTATTGCAAAAATATAAAAATAATGGTATTTTTTAGTTTAGTAAAATATAGGTTTGCTATGGAATCAATAAAACTAACAATTAACCGTAAAGATGTACTTGTTTCATCAATATTTAATAGTGCCGCACTAATATTAGTTTATTTTCTGCCGGCAATTTCACATTTATTTGCATTTCCTTTATATTATTTGGATCCGATGCGAATTTTAGTACTATTGGCATTAGTCCATACAAAAAAAGAAAATGCAGTAATATTAGCAATTACGCTTCCGATATTTTCTTTTTTAGTTGCCGGACACCCTGTTTTTGCCAAAAGCGGATTAATTTTATCTGAATTGTTAATTAACGTTTTGTTATTCTTAGCTTTAGAAAAAGCGTTTAAGAATGTTTTTGTTGCCGGTTTTACTTCAATTATTCTAAGTAAAATCTTTTATTATGTTGCAAAATACTTTTTGGTAAGTGTTGGTATTATTGAAGGAAGCTTATTCAGTACGCCTATTTATATTCAATTAATTATGTCCGTTTTGTTTGCAGGTTATATTTTCATTTTTATGAATAAAAGAGGAAATAATGAGCCACAAATGTGAAAGCTGTGAATTTAGAAAAAAGTCGGAAGCAAATCCGAATACTTTTTGGGCTAAGTTATGGCGCTGGCATACAAAATGGTGCCCGGGCTGGAAAAGCTATCAAGCATATTTAAATTCGATAAAATAATATCAAACTTAATTTTCTGTTTTGCGTCTTAATTGATGTTTTTGATAATTTAATTTAAATATTACTCAATTTGTTACGCAATATTATTTACATTAGCGGCGGAATATTTCTTTTTTTTGCCGGAATGCTTGCTTACGGGATGTTATTAAACATTAGAGAAGTTACTCTATCCGATGCAATGCATGAAAAAAATTTGACTGAACTTAAGAATATTAGTATCTTAATACGAAAAAGTAAATTTAGGCTTGAACTATATTCTGATACTACTTTTGTTAAAAGTTATCGTGCTGTTTTTGGTAAAAACCTAAAGACTGAAAAGCTTATTAAAAATGATTATATTACTCCGGTTGGTGAATATAGAATTTGTAATAAAGATTCTGTCAGTAAATTTTACAAGTTTTTTAAGTTTAATTACCCTAATGAAGTTGATATTACTACTGCTTATCGGAAAAAGATAATTGATAGAAACGAGTTTTTGCAATTATCTGAGACTGCGAAAAAAGGTGATTGTTTTTATGTAGATTCGGAAATAACTGAAGAATTGGGGATACACGGAGTGGGCAGATTTAATTTTATATTTAAAAATTTGCCTTTTGCATTTAATTGGACTAACGGTTCAATTGCCATTTGTGATGAGGGAATGGACGAACTTGACAAGCTTGTAAAAATAGGTACCAAGGTTACTATTGTTAATTAATAAAAAACCGATATTAATACTTCTATTCAGCATATTTTTATTTGCTGCTAATATAAAAGCACAGTTAATTGAAACGGGTAAATACGAATTAACTAGTGTTCAGTTTATAGGAAATTTTGAAATTCCGAGCCAAATTTTACAAACAACTGTTTCTGCAAAAGAATCACCCGGCTGGTTTTCGCAAACATTACAAAAATATACATCTTTTGGAGAAGAAGCGGTTTATTTTGACCCTGCATTACTAATTCCGGATCAAGAAACTTTACGTGATTTTTATTTTTCCAACGGATTTTTTAAAGCAAAAATAACTTCAAAATATGAAATTGATACAGTAAATAGTACTGCGGCAATATTTTATATAATTGATGAAGGTGTTCCGGCTGTATTAAAATCATTAAAAATTACGGGTTTGGATGAATTACCGTATGAATTTTTTGAAAATGTTCAAAATATTGCAAAAATTGATACTACTAAACCGTTTTCCGGAAAACTTGTTGACGAAAAGAAAAATAGTATTTTAACTTTTTGTAGAGATCATGGTTATATGTTAGTTAATACCAACGGCTCGCCTATTGTTGTTATAGATACTATGAAAAATAGAGTTGATGTTTCGATGGATTTTGTTTTAGGAAATAGATATAAAGTAAATGAAATTAAGGTTGAAAAAACAGGGTTTGGTAAAGATTTGGTTGAGGAAGAATTGATAAAAGAAGTTGCAGCAATAAAGACAGACTCTTATTATAGTTTTTTTGATATTCAGAAAGCACAAGTTCGTTTATATAGAACCAACCTTTTTAATTCAGCAGTAATTACGGGAATAGTATCGGATACTTCAGGAAACAAAGTTCCGTTAAATGTTTTTACCGATATCGGTTTGTTACACGAATTATCCCCTGAAATAATTGTTAACAACGAAGATAATGTTTTTAACTTGGGTTTTGGCGTTGGTTATACTAAAAAGAATTTTTTGGGCGGTGCTCGCAAATTTACTTTAAGTACTTCTGCTGCTGCTCAAAGCATAACTGAATTTATTACTCATCCCTCAATAAATGATACTACGGTTTATGGTTATGCTGATATTAGGGCAACTCTTGAACAACCTTTTGTTTTTGGTCAACCGATTAATACTAAATTAGAAAACTATTTAACTGTTCAAAAACGTAAAGCCGAATACAATGCAACTATTTACGGAGCTAAATTAAGTTTAAATTTTGAGTTACCTAGAAAAGTATTTTTAACATCTTTTACAACATATTTAAATTGGGAACACTCACGATACATTTATAGAAAGCAATATATTATTGATGCTTTTACGACTTTAATTATGAATAACTTGAATGTCGGACAAGATTCAGCACTTGTGTTAGTCGGTGAGTTATTAGAAGGACAAACAGATAAAAGTATTCGCTCTACCAACGCTGTTATCGGTTTTGATTTTGGTGCTAATCATACTGATAATTTTTTCTTCCCGACCGAAGGATATAATTTTTCCGTGATTTTAGAAGACGGAAATTTAGTTCCTTATTTATTTAGTAAACTTTTAGGTTATGAAGAATCATCTACGGGTTATTTAAAAACAGTTTTTACCGGTTCGGCTTTTCAATCGCTGTTTAATTCAAAGCAGAATATTTTAGGGGTTAAGTTGCGTGCCGGGTATGCTTTTGCTTATAGAGGGGATGTTTCTTTGATTCCCCTAAATAGACGGTTTTATTCGGGGGGAAGTAATTCGTTACGTGGTTGGCAAAGTCGTGAACTTGTACCT
>JAEXOD010000018.1 GCA_023447335.1 Bacteroidota bacterium | reverse complement strand
GTACTACCTAAACGTTCAAATTTTGCATAAGCATAATCAACAGTAACATCTGCAATTGCAACGGGTAAAGTAACACCTGCACCAAATGTAAAATCTTGTTCATCAACATTAATTTTGTACCCGGCGCGTAAGTTTAACATCTTTCGCCAGCTATATTCAGTACCTAAAGAAACGTTTTCACTATTATCATTTGGGTGATTTAATTGTATCGATGTAGTAACTCTATGTTCTTCTGTTTCATATGGTTCAAATGCAAATCCAATTCTAAACATTGTCGGAGGTGAAAAAGACTGCCAATCAGATTTTTCTCTTTTGCCAAATAGCAATATTTTTCCGTCAGGACTTAATTCATTGCCAAAGTTTGTAATTGCAACCGCAAAACGAGTTGAGCCTAATCCGGTCCAATAATATGTCCCCAAATCAATCATAATACCACGCATTTTCAACTTATCTAAAGTTTCTTCCAAATAACGAATAGTACCGCCAAAACTAAATTGTTCAGTCATTTTACGAGAATAAGTTAATCCGATAGCTATATCACCAAATTTAAAATATTCTCCTGTCCCATATGGTTGAAATTCAGTTGTTACAGGCATGTCATCCATATGTAAAGCGGTAAAAGAAACCCCGACAACATCCATTGGTGATAAATGATAAACAGCACCAAAGAATTCATGTTTAATATCAACAACCCATTCGTTATGCGAAAACATAACCTGATCGTTAACTATTTGTGAAACACCTGCAGGATTCCAAAATAAAGCAGAAGCATCATTTGCTACGGCTATAAATGCATCTCCCATTGCAGTGGCTCTTCCGCCAACACCAATTTTTAGAAATTGTGCGGTTGATATTCCGGCACGCTGTCCGCCAAGTGTGGGGAACAATTGAGCAAAATTTATACTCAACGGTAATAACAATAATATTAATAGTTTTTTCATATTAAAATCTTAAACTTAATCCAAATTTAATGTTTCTTCTAGTTAAATATCTTGCCGGGTTAAATGGATATGCATTTAACGGAGCTTGTAAATCAGGATACAACGGATCATTCCATGTTGTAGGAGTAGGATCTCCGTATTCATAAGCTTCACCCGTGACCGGATTTATAATTGCAGAATTTTTGAAATCAAATACATTATTAACTTCAATATTAAATGAGAATTTTAATCCTGCAAATTTAAAGTACTTTTCAAAATTCAAATCTATATAAAACCAATCATCACCGGTTTTTCCGTTCCTGTTTTTCTTGTCAGAAACATACTCAGGTCTTCCGTCAGTATCATAACTACCGGTAAAAACATACTCGGTATATCTTTTACCTGATTGGAAAAATGCACGAATATATAAATTATAATCATCCAATATTCCTTCACCGAAACCAAACAATGGTTTTCCGCTTTCAACATAAAAATTCAAATTTGCTGAAGCAGTAATAGGTCTATCCCATGAAACATATTCTTCTTTTACATTTTCGTCTAAATCTCCGCGTAAAATTAAAACACCTTCATCTGCACTCGAGCTTTTACCTGTAACTATTGCATAAGAAAAAGAGAACATTCCGGTGAACCATTTACCCATTCTAGTCTTATATTCTAATTCAAGACCACGACTTCTAGCATAATCTAAGTTTGCATACGTAATAAATGATTGAGTTGCAAAACGTGCAGAAGTAATTTTAGCAGTTCGTGTTCTTATATAATCAAATATATCTTTGTAATAAGCAGTCAAAGTTAAAACATCATTTTGCGAAAATTGTGTTTTTAATCCTAATTCATAGGCTACGGTTGTTTCAGGATTTAGATTTGGATTACCAAATTTTTGAAACGAAGATTGAGCACTTGAAGGACTTAATTTTGCATAAACAAATTGAGGATTTGGCCATTTACTAAAATGTCCGTAAGAGAAAAACAATATCTGATTATCCGTTACAGGATGAGAAATACCTAATCGAGGACTTAATCTGGCTTTCCACCTTCTGTTACCAAACCAACCATATGTATCATTCATATAGGCGTCTCTCGTTTCTTGCGGAATAGTAATAACGTCCGGGTTTTCTATTGCATCATCAACGTATTTACCAGGGAACCAATAATCCAAACGTAAACCAAAGTTTAAGATCATACCGCTAAAATTAATATTATCTTGGGCATAAAATGATCCTTTTGCAGGATGAACTTTATAAATATCATTATTTAATCCCAATTCTCCAATCCATGGTTTGTAAATATCAATAACTTGCATTTCTTGGAAAACAGCATTGAAACCCGCTTTAAATTTATTTTTAGTATCAAAGAAACTTGTAATATCTCCTTTAACAGAAAATTCATTAATAAAGTGATCTCTCCAAGTAAACGGATTACCTACATCCCAAAATCCGTCTCCGGGAATAACACCGATTGTATCTCTTCCTAAATTGTAATATTCAATCGGAAAAGTTACTATGTCTTTTGGTTCTTCATATTGATACCAATATTTTCCGTTAGCATCTGCTCGCATTGTCGAAAAATAATGATTTAATTTTAATTCATAAAAGGTTTTTGAATTAAGAGTATGTGTAATATTTAATGAATTGTATTTATTATTATGTGTGAAAACATTCGCATTACCTAATATATTTTGATATTCATATTGGTAACCGGGAGAAGGTTCAACATATTCCAAATTTGCCTGAAGTGATTGACTATTTTGATTAATATTTACCGACTGATTAAACGAATAACCAATCTTAAATGTAGAGCTAACCTTATACGTTAATTTTGCCAACCAAAACCAACTATTTTCAGAGCGAGGCGCATATTTTGAGCCGTGAAAAGTTGAGGAATACAACTGATCAGCCGTAGCTTTATTATATCCTTGTGTTATACCATCTGTAATACCCATATAAAAAGTACCGAAAAATGTAATTTCACCGGGTATTTTTAATCCTAAGGCAGGTAATAAATATCTTGTAAAAGGTTCCGGACCGCTTAAATTACTTTCCAAAATATCTGTATTAAAAACATGAAATGATTCACGATTTCCAAAATTATCACGTTTGTACGAAATTGCTCCGCTATATTTATCCCCACCTTCTCTTGTTCTTACATTTACAACACCACTGGTTGCATCACCATATTCAGCGTTATAACCACCGGTAATAACTTCAACCTCTTCAATTGAACTGGAACTTAATTGTAAACCAAAACCGGTTCCGGCTAAAGGATCTTGCACAGAAACACCATCCAACAAGAAAGCATTTTCATAACTTCTACCACCACGAATATGAATTGCATTATCGGATTGTACAACACCTGATTGCTGAGTAACCAAATCTTTAATATTTTCAATTACGGCAACTTCTATGTCTTGTCTGGAAATAGTCCTTTTACTTTGAGTTTCGTCAACTTCAACTAACGGTTTATCTCCAACAACTACTACATCTTGTTCCATTGTTAAAACAGTTTCTGTCATTACAATGTCTAAACTTGTAGTTTTATTTGCCAATATTTTAATACCCGTAAACTGCATAGTCTTGTAACCAATTAAAGTTACTTCTACGGTATATGTGCCGGGGTTTATTTTATCAATACTATATCTACCGTCAAAACCTGATGCCGCTCCGTAATATGTACCTTTTAGCATTATATTAACACCAGGTAAATTATCTTTTGTACCGGCATCTTTTACAACACCTTCAAGTTTTCCTTTTTCTTGAGCAAATGCAAAAGTAGTGACAATAAATAGCAAAATTAATATTATTCTCGTTTTCATAAGCTATAGCCAAATTCTTCAAAGAATACTTTTTCTAATAATTGTTTTACAGAACCGACATTTCCGTCACATTGGTGTAAAGGTAATCCGACAAAAAACAAAGTTTTGCCAAGATCAAAAAATCCTATATTACCGTTAAGCTGGTTACTGGTTAAATCATAAACTTTAATTGAAGACGAAGCATTAGGACCGTATGTTCTAACCCACGAAATTGTTGTAGATGTTTTTAATAAAGGATAACCGCTACCAGCCGAAGAAGGCAATAAAGTGGCTCCCGAAATTAAAAAGTTTAGAGGTCTTTTTTGTCCTAATGAGTCAATCGGTAAAAAGTTTTGTAAATATGATTTATCAAACGGGAATGTATCGCTTGAATCTTGAAATACCATAGAAAATGCGATTTTTCCGCCTGATTGTATATATTTTTGTGTTGAAATAGCTGCTAAATCCATAGAAGGACTAGTATCAGTGTACCAATAAATATATTTAAATAATTTAATGGTTTCTAAAAATGTGATACTTGAATAAGGTAATTTTATGTTTTCCATATTAAAAATATCATATTTATTTACTAGTGCTCCATTTTGCATCTCAGTAAATACACTAGAATAAAAACTTTCTGCAGCAGTTCCGCCATTATAATCATCAACTATTAATAATTTACCCTTAGGTTTTCTTACAAACCAATTGATACCTTCATCAGGTAAGGCGGCGAATGGAGATTTTGCCCCGCTAATATCAACAGATTGAATATAAATTTTATTATTATCATTTAGTTTCAAACCGGTTAGCTTTTCGGATTGCAAATTATTTTCTAATCCATCAATTAATATTTCCATCAATGGATTTGTATCATTATAATTTTTACAACGTAAAGTAACTAATCTAGCAGAACCTTTAATTTTTATAAAATTATTTGTATCGTTTAATGCAATATTGATACCAATAATTGATTCATCACCATCTAAATCAGCTGCATCCCAACCTAATGTAATTACAGGGTATGTTTCTGAAGGAAGGACACTTAGTTTATTCCATTTTATAGTTGGTGCAGTATTTTTAATCGGAAATTTACTATTTGCAGGTGTTGGATCAATATTTCCAAAATCTGTAAATTCTTCACCTAAATCGTATCTGCCATTATTATTTGCATCGATATATGGCTCGCTACCAATATTAGAACCGTTGTAAATAACTTGTTCGTCAAAAACACCGTTTCCAGAGTTATCAATTGAGGCAACTAAAAAAACATAATTTGTATCAGCTGTTCCAATCGGTAAAGAGAATGTGCTATCATTTTTGGTAGTAAAAGACCAATTAGCATCAATTCCTTCCCATTTAAAAAGATAACCAATAACAACACCATCCGGATCGTCGCTCCACCAGTGAACTGATAAACGGCTTTTCTGTCTATTTAAATCAGCTCCGTCATCAGGATACAAAAACAAAAATGTGTTAGGAGCTTTATCTTGATTTTTATTATCGGATATTTCTTCACTACATCCGATTAATAATACAAGAGAAAACAAAATTGTAAGATAATATTTAATCATAAAACGTCTAATTTATTTTATATTTAGGAGGGACTTATCCCTCCCTAAAATTATTTCATTAATACCATTTTTTTAACAGTATTAAATTTACCTGATTCTACTCTATAGAAATATACACCGCTTGATAATTTACTTGCATTAAAGTTAAATTTATGCAAACCTCTATTTAAATAACCATTTACTAATGTTGTTACTTCTTGACCAATTGAATTGTAAATTTTTAAGCTAACAAAAGATGCTTCCGGAATAGAAAATTCAATTGTTGTAGATGGATTAAAAGGATTTGGATAATTTTGGTTAACACTATATGTACTAGGAATTTCACTATCATCTTTTACATCAGAAATAAACCCTATAAAATCATCATTTTTACGAGGTAATAATTTATAATTACTGAAAGAGAATGATAAAATACCGGTGAGGCTTTCAAAAGTATCTGTAGTTTTTACCTTAATAGTATTAGCAGAAGTTAATCCGTTCCATGAATTATGGAAACTATGAGTTCCTTCTTGCATTTCAATTCTTGTTTGAATATTACTAGCATCAGCTACATAAATTTCACCGTAGTTGTTTGTAACAGGTCCACTTTCACCATCAGCATTGTCATCTGTTACCGTAATATTTTCATATTTTACTAATACACCTTCGTATGATTCTGCAGGTAATTTTCCGTTTGTCAATACACCAATTGTCTGTGTTGAAAGTACTATTGGATCAGGTGATGGATTCCCGGTACTATTAACTACAACATTTGCCGGCAAATCTAAACCTTTTATCTCTGTAACACTATAGTTCTCATTAACAATACCTTTAACGGTAATATTGTCACCACGTTTTAATTTTAATGCTTCGGTTCCGAATAAACGAATACCTGACCAAGCACCTTTTCCGCTTTGCATAAATACTTGAGGACCTTGTGAACCTCCGTCTCCTTCCAAATCAGTAGTATCTGCAGTAACAACACCGGTTACAGTAACCTCAAAACCATTGTAACCACTAAATCCACCGCCAAAAGGACTGTATTGAACATCTTTAATTGTTAAAGGTCTATTTAATACATGATAAAAATATAAATTTGTAGTATTATTAGTTGGATTTGTTGATACTGCATTATTATTATCTTTAGCTTCAATATAATAAGCTATTAAAGATTCAGAAGGTTGACCCGGAATTGTACCGGAATAAATTGTATCACCTTGTGAAAGAGTCATATCAATAGTTTGAAATTGACCGGTTTCAGTTTTATAGTAAATCTTTGCGCTTGAAATTGTACCGTCAGGATCTTTAATTTTTGCAGATACGGTTATTGCTTCATTAAATCCTGCATAAGCTTTATTACGTGTTACATTAGTAACGCGTGGAGGAATAATGTCACCATATTTTATATCATCTCTATAACATGGATTAATTATAAACCATCCGTTAGCTAGATTGTTTCTGGATTCAACATATCCTCTAACATATTCTAATTTAGTACCTGCTAACGGAGCCGGTGCAGTATTTATCCAAGTTGAAGCACGACCAATATTAACTTGAGTACCGTTTTCATCAAAAACTGTAAAACTACCGCCACCGGTTGCACCAGGGTCACTAGTAGTTACATTTCTCACTTCTACATACATTCCTTCCCATTTTTCGGCTAAATAATTTGGATTAAATGAACCTGTTACTGCCAATGAATCCAAAGTAATTAACGTTGGTTTTGGACGTTCAGTAATTCCGATTACGTCAGAACCTGTAAATTCAGTAACATTAAATTGTGTAGTAGTAAAATATTCACTCACAACACCTTTAACTCTAATTACCATACCGGTATCCAAAATTTTAAAATCACTTGCATCTGTTCCGATATATCTTACAAGAATACCAGAATAAGCAGGATTATTAGGATCCACTAATAATAATTGTTCAGTAGCACCAGCTCTTATAATATTACTGCTATCAGGATTTGCACCATATCTGGGAGCTACCGTAACAACACCTTCAACAATAACAGTATCTCCCTCGAAAGGAGATTTATAGTCATGGGGTGCAATCATTAATGAATCAGGATGTATAAATTGTATATCCTTAATCGTAATTTGAGGAATATTTTGTGCATTTAACTGAATTCCGCACAAAATAAAACCTATCATCAATAAAACCAATTTTTTCATACTTCACCTATATATTATTTTATAACTAAAAATTTTCCTGTTTTAACTTCACCGCTTATTTTGTCTTTCACAGAAAACAAATATAATCCGGTTGCAATAGCTTGATCGTCATCAGTAATTAAATCCCAAGGATGTTCCCCCCCTGTCATAATTTGCTTTCCGTCTTTTGCATAAACTTCAAACCAACGAACATCACTTCCGTTACTAGTTGACGAATGTTCAATTCTTTTTACAATATCTCCCGAAAGAGTATAAACTACAATTTCACACTCGGCAGGCAAATTATAAAAATGAATTTTTCTTAATCTTTCAGAATTTCCGTCCCAATACGCTTCGCCATAATATGGATTTGGATAAACACCTACTTTTACATTAGCATCACTTGTAGGAATAGATCCGGGAATAACTCTTTGTGCATTTGCTATAGAAGATGATTCAAGACTCTCTATTTTATTCTCAGTATCTCCTTTATCAAATGCAGTAACCGTAAATGTATATTGCCAGCCATTTAATAAATTTTCAATCTCAAATTTATAATAATACTTTGCAGTATCATTAGGAAATGTAACCGGTTCAGATAATTCAATTTGAGTAAATCCGGTATTGTATCCCAAATTATTTGCCATACTATCAAATTCGGCAATTTTAACTAATGCTGCTGTTAAGTTTTGGGAAGCAGTTAAATCATACCCTGCGTTTGTTCTATATAATCTATACCCTTCGAAATCTTTTTTTCCGCTAATGGGATCAATCGAATATTCTGCTCTTTTATCCCAATAAATTGTTATTTTTTGACTCTCGGGTACAACTTTAACTTTTGGTGAGTTAGGTGGTGCCGGTAAAATATATCGTGTAATTTTTCCGTTACCGTCAGAATCTTCTCCGGGATCTAAAACGCCGTTCCCATTTCTATCTTCTCCGTTATATGCACGAATAGCCCATCCGGCATTAGCATATAAATTTGTTTTTTGTACTTCAGTATCAAAACTTGCTAAATCAGGACCATATTTTTTTGCTGCAACAAACGCAAAAGTAACATTTAATGAATCACCGGGAGCAATATGATTAAACGGACCGGCAGTTAGTAACATAGATCTATTACTAGGTTGTTTTAAAACGGCAGGATCAATTCCTTCTCCAAACACGTTATTACCGCCAAAAAAACCTGCCATCTTTCTAAACCTTTCAATATCCGTTGTCGGAGCAAAAAAGTTAGGGTTGGACGTATTTTTATATTGCCAGGAAACATAATGAGGTAATTCACCGGTGTTATTTGAGCCTAAATATTGAATACCAATATAACTGTCACTGAAACCTAAATCACCGGCAGCATCAAACTCATATGCAATTTTTAAACTATCATTATAGCTATTTCCTCCCTTATTGAAGAAAGCAGAACCGGATCGCGGTGATGTAATATTAGTATTTCTTACCACTGCATCAGTCCAGATTCCGACATAAATACTATCTAAGTATTTAGCAGATGTATTTTTAATCCAATAATTCATTATTACAAACGCATTTGCAAAAGGAAAATTCCATGCATATGATTCTTGACGAACTACAATACCTAAAGGCTCATGATCAGTAATTAATTCACCATTAGAAAGATATTTACTAGTATCAGAATAGATACAGAAAAAATCTTGATGAGATACGGCTTCCGGACTAAAGAATTTTGAATCAACCAAACTCGACCTTTCAATAATTCTTGAACCGGTAGTATTAGTATATTCGAAGCCTCCTCCTCTTACCGAAACTGAAGATGCATCCACAGATCCCGTTGTAACCCAAGGACCGGTAATTCTACCTTCTCCGTTAGCTCCGCTACTTTTATAGTAAGCGCCTACCCATAAACCACCATCAAAAATATGTTCGATACCGCTTCCGATCGGATATTCGCATGATGGTTGATTTGGCCACTTAGAAAAACCATGACCATATAAGCCAAAGTTTGTTATGGTTATTCCGATATCCCCGACATTGGTATATTTTGAATTATCGTCATCCATTGTTTTTTGAAAAATTTGTTCCTGTCCGATAGAACTACCGGCATAAAACATTATAATACAGATAATTAGGGTTAATTTTAACTTCATAATAAATTGTTCTTTAATTACTTTTTCATTAAAAATTTAGCCTTTCAATATACAAATAAAAGTTTAATTTTTAACATATTTTTTTTGATATTTTTTTTTAATTTTTTTGATTTAATAATTTGATAACTTTAGAGACAAAAATAGCCCACAATATTCAAATTGTGGGCTATAAATCTAATAAATTTTACTAGCTGATTAATTCCATTCCTTTTTTTAATGCAGCTTCGTTTGCGGGTAATAAATTATGATATCTCTCCGGTAATACTTTTCTTAATCCTTCTATAATATTCTCGATTGAAATAATAGGTTTCTTTTTTAGATAAGCACCAAGCATGATCATATTAAGTACTTTTGTATTATTCATTTTAGCAGCTTCATTACTTGCTTCAATTGAATAAATATTAATATCACTTCTAGTTGGTTTTTTAATTACATTAGTGCTATCATATATCAACAATCCACCGGTTTTTACAGCACTTTCAAATTTATCGATCGAAGGTTGATTTAATGCAATTACTGTATCAAATTTCGAAATTATAGGAGAACTAATCTTTGAATCACTAATAATTGTTATACAATTAGCTGTACCACCTCTCATTTCCGGTCCATATGAAGGCATCCAGCTAACTTCTTTATTCTCCATTATACCTGCATAACATAAAATCATTCCCATAGATAATACGCCTTGACCGCCGAATCCGGCAATTACAATTTCTTCATTCATGCTATTTCTCCTTCCCGCTCGGGGTTTTAATATCACCTAATGGATAGTATGGTAACATGTTCTCTTCTAACCATTTATTAGCTTGTACCGGATTCATTTTCCAGTTTGAAGGACAGTTTGAAACTATTTCTACAAAACATGTCCCTTTATTAAGTTTTTGATATTCAAATCCTTTTTTAATAGCCGCTTTTGCCTTTCTAACATTAACCGGTTTATTAACTGCTTGTCTTGTAACATAATAAGTACCCGGTAATTGAGCAATTAATTCTGTAATTTTCAAAGGATAACCCATTGTTACAATATCTCTTCCGTATGGAGAAGTTGTTGATTTCATTGCAGGCAATGTAGTAGGTGCCATTTGACCCCCTGTCATTCCATAAATACCGTTGTTTATGAAAATAATTAAAATATTTTCGCCACGATTACAAGTATGAATAGTTTCTCCCGTGCCAATTGCAGCTAAATCCCCATCTCCTTGATAAGAGAATACATATTTTTCGGGAAGAACACGTTTAATACCGGTTGCGGAGGCACTAGCACGTCCGTGTGGTGCCTGTGTCATATCAACATTTAAATAATTATAAGCAAACACGCTGCAGCCTACCGGAGCTACACCAATAGTTTCACTTTGAATACCTAATTCATCAATAACTTCCGCTAAAATCCTATGTGCTACACCATGACCGCATCCCGGACAATAGTGCATAGGAGTATCTAATAAAGTTTCCGGTTTTTCATAAACTATATTTTCTTTTACACAAATATTTTCTTCTTGAATAATTTGTTCGAAATGTTCATCAGTCATACGTTTTTCGTTCATTTCAAACCTCCTATAAATATCTTTTCCAAGTGTTCTAAAATCTCTTCAGGTGAAGGAACAATTCCTCCCATTCTACCATAAAATTCCACCTTAGTTTTTCCGTTAACACCCAATCTAATATCTTCAACCATTTGACCGGCATTCATCTCAACGTCTAAAATACCTTTTACATTTTCTGCATATTTATTAATTGTTTCGTAAGGGAAAGGGAATAATGTAATCGGACGAATTACCCCAACTTTAATTCCTTTTTCGCGGGCTAATAGTGCTGCTTTTGTACATATTCTAGCTACTAATCCGTAAGCAGTAATAATATAATCAGCATCATCACAGTCTATTACTTCAACACGGGTTTCATTTTTTTCTATTTCTTTATATTTTTTTTGCAGATGAATGTTAACTTCTTCCATTTTATCAGGTTGAATATGTAAAGAGGTTATAAAATTACGAATTCTCGTTGCCGGTTTACCAACAGTAGCCCATTCAGGAACTTCGGTTGTTCTTGGAATAGGATCAAATAATTCAACTTTTTCCATCATTTGACCGAGAGCTCCGTCAGAAAGTATCATAACAGGATTACGATATTTAAAAGCCAAATCATAAGATAATTTTACAAAATCTGATAATTCTTGTACTGTTGAAGGAGCTAGTACTATTAATTTATAATCGCCGTGACCGCCGCCTTTAACAGCTTGAAAATAATCACCTTGACCGGGTTGAATTGTTCCTAATCCCGGACCGCCTCTATTTACGTTCACAATTAAGCAGGGCAATTCTGCACAAGCAATATAAGAAATTCCTTCAACCATTAAACTAATTCCGGGGCTTGAAGATGAAGTCATTACCTTTTTACCAGTTCCTGCTGCACCATAAACCATATTAATTGATGCTACTTCACTTTCGGCTTGTAAAACAACCATACCCGTTCTTGATGTGGCATCTTTCATTAAGTATTCTAAAACTTCCGATTGCGGAGTTATCGGATAACCGAAATAAGCATCACAACCTGCTCGTATCGCAGCTTCGGCTAATGCTTCGTTTCCTTTCATTAATTTTAATTCACTCATTCTTTCACCGTAATAGTTATATCTTTAGATACGTTTGTTATTGTCGCAATATGTTCATCCTTTTTTTCGTTTTTTCTATATACGGTAATAGCTCCTTCGGGACATACCATTGCACACGAAACACATCCGGTGCAAGTATCTTCAACTTTTACAATATATAAATATCCTTTGTTATTAACAGTCCTAGATTTTTCCAATGCTTCCTGCGGACAAGCTTCTACACATAATTCGCAACCTTTACATTTTTCAATATCAATTATGATATCGCCTTTAACTTTAGCCATAATTATTCCTCATATATTTGGACATATATTATTTTAACTAATTACACTGCAAGATTTTCTCAAACAGTCTATTAACTAAATTAAGTAAAATTTATCTCTTTTCAAAAGGAAAAAATAAACTATTTTGTTATAGAATTTTCATTAAAAATCAATGGATTATACATATGTAATTTTATTAATTTAATTGTATATTCTCTTATAATTATACAATATTTTGGGAAAACCAAAAAATGTGCTATTCGGTTAAAATCGGAAGGGTTAGTAAAAATTCAGTACCTTTATCTTTTTCGCTTATCACTTCAATCTTACCTTTATGATCTTTAATGATTCCGTATGTGATAGATAATCCTAAACCGGTCCCTTTTCCTACATCTTTTGTAGTAAAGAACGGTTCAAATATTTTGTTTTTTGTTTCATCGCTCATACCGATACCGTTATCCTTTATACTAACATATAAGTTATCATTATCGTTATAAGTTTTAATAGTAATTTTTCCTTTCCCCTTAATAGCATCTTTAGCATTACTTAATAAATTTAAAAATACTTGATTAATTTTTCCGGTATAACATAATATTTTAGGTATTTCACTAAGCTGTAAATCGACTTCAATTCTATTTTTAATTTCATTTTTTAACATCACTAACGTTGATAAAATTCCTGCATTTATATCAGTTAATTTTTTCACTCCTTCATCCATTCTACTAAAATTACGCAACCCTTTTACTATATCGGCAGTACGTTTAGCACCTTCATCCATTCCGTCCAAAAGGTTTTCAATTTCATTAATTAAATATTCAAAATCGATTTCCTTTTTAAATGAATATATAATATCATTATAGTTTTTAAAATCATTAATTCGAATTACATCTTCATATTTCTTTAATAATTCAAGCAAATCATAAATATCTCTTCTCAAAGGTGTAACGTTTGATAAAACAAAATTAATTGGATTATTTATTTCGTGGGCAATGCCCGCAGTTAGCTGTCCTAACGAGGCAAGTTTTTCAGATTGAATTAATTGATTTTGAGTAATTTTTAGATTATTAAGTGCATCCGTTAGTTCTCTGTTTTTAATTTCAATCTCGGATTTTTGTTCTTCTAAATCAAGTGATTTTGCAGTAAGTTCGTTATTTGCAATTTGTAATTCTTTTTGCTGGTTTAATAATTTAGTTGCTTGTTCTTCAGTCCTAAATTTATACTCTTTTAGCGATTGTGCCATCTGTAAAAACGTTTTTGCCAAACGACCAATTTCATCTTTACTATTAATGTCTAACCATATATTAAGATTCCCTTTAATTACAGAAGCAGCAGCGTTATCTAATTGTTTAATTGGTATGGTAATTAAGCGAATCATTAAAAAGGTAAAGAATAATGCGGAACTTACAGCGAAAAACACAATTATTCTAACAAAATCTTTTGTATTTTCAAATGTTTTTTGAGCACGTTTTGTTGCTTTAAATGCATCTAATTTGCTTAAACTAACTAGTGAAACTAAATCATCACTGGCAATATTGTATATATCCTTTGCCGGTCCCATCAATAATTGTACGGCTTCTTCTTTATTGTTTTCCTTTGATAATTTAAATATCTTAAAACTTAAATCAACATATTCTTCCCAATTCTCAATAAACTCGTCATATAGAATTTCTTCTTTGTTCGAGTATATATCTTTTTTGATATATTTCTTTTTTAATTTTTCATATTTATCAATGTTTTCGTTAATTTGGTCTACAAGACCAACCATTTGAGCTTCCTGTTGCTTCATTAAATTATGATCAAAAGTATATGCATGCTCAAGTTGAAAAACTCGTAATTGAGACACATTGAGATTTAAATCTGAGATTGTGACAGCCCTTTCTAACCAATTATTAGAGATTTCTTCTATCTCTTTGTTTAAAGTACTTAAACTATAATAAGATATACCGCTAACACCATATAAAAGAAAAATTATAACACCGAAAGCTAATCCCTGCTTAATTCCAAACTTTAGATCTTTAAATTTAACCATATCAATCTTTATCTTTTTCCTTAATAACGGCAATAACTTTAATATTCCCCTTTACTTTGTTGGAACTAATAAACCCTATAGAACCGGGAGTGTTTTGTACACGTTGAATCATCTCTTCTTCTGACTCAACTGCAATAGGTGGATCCCCTTCACCCGAAAGCAACTTCTTCATCCATATTGATTTCATACGTGCAGTATTTTTAGCTATGTATTCATAAAATCTTTCCTTAGAGTCCGTTTTTGGTTTAAGATCAAAAACAATAATAGGTTTATTATCACTCCAATATTTAATCTCTCCGGAATAATAATCTAATAATTGCGATTTTCCGGCTTTATCAATCGGTACACTTTTATTAGCAATAACCGATATTTGTGCATGGCTTGTATTAAAACAAAATGTGACTAGCAGAATAAAAAATAATTTTAATGTCATAATAATTCTCCGCTAAAAGAATACGGAAATTGCTGCAGCATAATAAAAAGTTAGTACGGATTCCATAACCATATTTTTAACATCAATATCAACCCTAGCAAATTGACCTTTTAATTTAATCCTGTCATTTATATCATAACTAAATCCCACATTGGGAATTGTAACAGAAACTTCAGTATTATAATTATTTAGTTCAGGAATACTGAAATTGTAATTTTCTTGCGTAGAATATAAACTAAAATAAGTAAATAAGTCTTCCGAAACACGGTATCCTATTGTAGCATAAAAAAACTGTTTATCTAAATCAACAACATTATCTGTGTTATAAAGTACCTTAATATACTCTGCGCTAAAACTAAATTTTTTAAAATCCATCAAAATATCATGCCCTATTCTAAAACGAGGAACGTTCTTAACTGTTAATTTTTCAGTATTCATAAAGTGAGCGTCGAAATCGTTTATCTTATTTAGTTCATCGTATGTGGCAGAAAAACCTATTTTGACATCTTCATATCTTAAACCCAATCTTCCTCCTACCAAAAACACATTGCTAGTATCTGTTCCGCTTTGCCCTGCTTTTGTTGCTTTTGTACTTATATTTGGACTATTTCCCAAATAAACCGAATAGTCAATTTTAGTTTCGTCAATTGGAAGAAAACCATATACTTGTACAAAAGCTCTCCTTGGAATAAAATCATCAAGATTCATAAATTCGGCAAATGACGATTCATATGCAAGAGGTCTAACAATATAAGGTAAAAGTGGTGTTTTATTACTAATTTCATTTAAATGATTAAAAGCAGGTATTTGAAGCCCAAGTTTTAAGTTTAATCTTTTACTCAGATAGTATTTTACCCATACTTCGCTTAAGCTAAAATCACCCCACGATTTTCCGGAATTATAATTATTAATAAATTCTAAACCGGCAAATGCACTCCAATTCTCTGATAGATCATGTTGTAAAAACAAATTCATTTGCTGAAGGCTAAATGATTTTTTATCTGCAGATTCCTTGTATAACTGTTGAACAAACGATACTTGAAAATATCCAAATATTCTAAACGGATATTCTTCATATTGTGCATTTAACTTAATTACAAAAGTTAAGAAAATTAAACTAATTAAATAGAACTTCCTAGTAAACATGATAATTCCAGAATCATTTTTTCATAATATGTAATATAAGATTTTTTTTATTTTTTTTCTAAATGTTTATGTAAGTACATTTTTCATTAAATTTCATTAATTTTGTATTTTAATTAAAATATTTGTTTATGAAGATAGTTTATACTTTTATACCATTTTTATTGTTTTGTGCTCTTTCATATTATGTTGATAACAAAAATACGGGAATTGGCAAAGATTCATCATCAACAATATTTTATTCTGATTCTAATTCTACAATAAAAAAGAAAATTTATATTAAAAACAATGTTTTTACAAATCACATTATAACAGCATCTCTAAATTCAAAAGAACAAGTATTATCTGTAAAACAAAAAATTATTTGGATTAACAAAAGCTACTTTATTGCAAATAGAATCTTCTTTAAATTTGATATAAATGCATTAAAAAACAATCTATCTGAATATTCAACTAAAAATTACATAAAAAATGACGAGAAATCCGGCTTATTAAATTTGGATATTATTGTAAATGGAGAAACAAAAAAAATCTTTTTTTATAATAGTACTACTGCTGCAACTTATGATAGCACAACCGCATATATTGAACTTTCAAAAGATTGCAATCCCGGAGATACAGTTATTATTTTATCCTCGTTTAATATCAGAATACCAAAACCCAGTTTAGGTATAGGGTATGTTCAAAATCGCGAATTTTATTTTTTTAATGATTGGTATATTAAAATTCCGCCTTTCATTAACGGAAATTGGCAAGCTTTTCCTACGCCGGGTTATATTAATTATTTTGATGACTTTTCTAACTTCGATATTAGTTTAACCATTCCTAATAGCTATAAAATAGGTGCTTCTTCGGAAATTATTAAACAAATCAAAGACACGGATATTACTACTTATAAGTTTGAAATTAAACAATTAAAGTCATTTTCTTGGTTTTGTGGACCACAAATGGTTAAGGAAGAATTTGCTTATAGTGGTATTAATCACAGCATTAATATATCAATATTTGTTCAACCCGAAAAAGAAAATAGAATTAATCGATATAAATCGGCTATAATTAATTCGCTTAATTATCTTGAAAATAAGTTAGGCTATTTCCCATACAATTCTTTTACTTTAGTTGATTTACCTAGAACTTTTTCGAATGCCACACACAGCTACACAAACTTAGCTCTGTTAAAAACAAATCTCGTTTCGCCTGAAAAGTCTTTAGACCCTGAATCAGAAATAACTTATATTGTTTGTAAACAGTATTTTGAAAACATTTTATCTTCCAACTCAATCAATGAACCATGGATTTCTTGTGGATTTGCAAAATTCTACTCATCAAAAATTTTAGAACAAAATTATCCCAAAGCGTCTTATAGTTTTAAAATTGCATCATATATTCCGCTTTACGGACTCAATTTTATCTCTTATAATGAAATTCCGTTGATTTATAGTTTAGGTAATTTTAAATATTCACCACATGAGTATAATTTACCGATTTATTATAATAATCACTCAATAGGCTCTATTAGTAATACTTCATATGAATTTCCTACAAAAGAAAGCTATTTTGTTATGAGCACTATAAAACCCGAATTAGCTCTATTAACTTTGGAAAGAATTATGGGAAAACACAAATTTGAAATGTGTGTAAAATCATTTTTCAAAAAATATAAATTTAAACATATATCAGGCAAGGCGTTTTTTGAAGCTTGTAAACAGAAAAATCCTTTAACAAAAATCTTTTTTGAAAATGTATTTAATAAAGCAGCATATTTTGATTATAGGATTAAATATGTCAAAAAAGTTACGCGCAATAATTATGATGTATATGCAGAAAGACTAGGAGACGGTATTTTTTATAATAAGGTTGCCCTCTATACGAATAGCGACACACTTTATCAAAATTGGGATGATGATAACAAGTGGAAAATATTTAGATTTATCACAAAAAACGAAGTTATTGGTGCAGAAATTGACCCTGATAAAAAAAATTTATTGGATATTAATACAGCAAATAATAGCTTTTTACTAAATGCTAATTATTTATTTCCGTTTTCATTGACAGTAAGGTGGTTTTTTTGGATACAAAATGCTTTGATGATATTAGGAAGTATAGTATGATTCAAACTTATAAAGAAATATTATTATCCTCTATCCGTTCGGTTGCATATAACTTTAAATTTGTTTTACTTTTATGGGGAGCGAATTTTGTTGCTGCTTTTATTGTTAGCATGCCAATCTATTACATTATAAATGACCATTTGGGTAATTCTGCTATTGGTGAGTTTGTTTCTGATGAATTTTCTATTTTCTGGCTTAATCAGTTTCGATTCATTTATAATTCAAATTTAGCAGGTATACCTCTGGTATTACTAAGTACTTTATTTGCATATATGCTAATACAATCTTTTTTTGTCGGTGGAATAATTTCAATATTTAATCAACCGTCAAAAAATCATTCAGTTGATTTTTTCTATGGAAGTGTTAAGTATTGGTATCGTTTCACTCAAGTGATGTTTATCTCATTATTCTTTTTTATCATTGCGTTTCTATTAAATGATTTACTAGGTGATTTAATCAGTTATATTTTTGTGAATACGGAAAATGAATTATTAGATATGATTTTACGTTCTTTAAGATATGTAATTCTAATATTTTTAATTGGAATAGTAACAATTATTTCTGATTATGCTAGAGTAAGTATAGTTATTGGGGATAAACAAAAAGTATTGCCGGAGATTTATAAAACTTTAAACTTCATTAAGAATAATTTTAAGAATACGTTTAATATTTTCTTCGTCGTATCAGTTATAGGTGCTTTTGGTAGTATAATTTATAATTTTATTTCAGGAACAATACCTCGCTCCCCATTCTATGTTTTAATTATTTCATTTATAATTCAACAGTTGTTAATTATATTTAGATTTTTAGTTCGTATGTTGTTTTTTGCAACAGAAGTTTACATATTTAAAGATGTAAATTCTGATATTATTGAAGTTGAAAATTAATTTTTTGGAGTTAAAATGGCTATTTTACCTATCACCTTATACGGGGATAAAATACTTAGAGAGAAATCAAAAGATATTTCTAAAATCGATGATAAAATAATCAAGATAGTTGAAGATATGTTTGATACAATGCACAATGCAGACGGAGTAGGATTAGCAAGTAATCAAGTTAATATCGATAAATCGATTTTTGTAATTGATTTAAGACCTATTGAAGGATATGAGAAAACAAAACCTTTAGCTTTTATCAATCCCAAAATTATTTATAGGTCTGAAACTTTAATTCCGCATGACGAAGGTTGCTTAAGCTTACCTTTCATTAGAGCTGAAGTAATTAGACCCGAAGCGATTACAATTGAATATCTTGATATTAACGAGAATATTCAAAAAATAGAAACGGATGATTTTTTAGCAAGAGTTATTCAACATGAATTTGACCATTTAATAGGAAAAGTAATTGCCGATAGAGTTGATCCGTTTATTCGGAAGAAATTGAAAGGTGATTTATTAAATATAAAGAAAAGAAATATTGATGTTGATTATCCTGTTACGGAGATTTAATGAATATAGTATTTTTTGCTACACCGGATTTTGCAATACCTTCTATTGAGGCAATTTTAAATAGCCATCATAATTTACTTGCAGTGGTTACGAACACTGATAAAGAACAAGGTAGAGGGAAAAAAATTGCTTATTCACCTGTTAAAGCTTTTGCTTTAGAAAAAGGAATTAAATTCCTACAACCGGAAAAGTTTAAAGATCCTTCCTTTGTTGAGGAATTAAAATCCTTAAATCCGGATATATTTGTTGTTGTTGCTTTTAAAATTCTACCAAAAGAAGTATATACTATTCCTAAATATGGATCTTTTAATTTACATGGATCTTTGCTTCCAAAATATAGAGGCGCAGCCCCTATCCAATGGTCATTAATAAACGGTGATAAAGTAACAGGTTTGACGACTTTTTTTCTCAAAGAAACAGTTGATACTGGGAATATTATCCTAAAACAAGATGTCGACATAAACGAAGATGACGATTTCGGAACTCTTCATGATAAAATGAGTTTATTTGGTGCAGATTTAATTCTTCGAACTCTTGATCGTATTGAAGATGGAAACTTGACAACAACCAAACAAGAAGATAGCATTGCCTCCCCTGCTCCAAAAATAATTAAAGAGACCTGTTTTTTAGATTTTAAAAATGATGCAACTTCTTTACATAACAAAGTAAGGGGATTATCACCCATTCCGGGAGCTATTTTAGTATTTAATAATAAAGCATATAAAATTTATAAAACCAAAGTCAGCAGATCTGAATCTATTGATTTGGGTGAAATTAAAACAACAAAAAAAGAAATCTTCTTAGGTTGTAAAAATTCAGTTTTACAAATTCTTGAAATTCAGCCGGAAGGGCGAAAAAGAATGACCGCAGAAGAGTTTTTAAGAGGATATAAGTTTTAGGCTTTAATTGATTATAAAACCGGTTACATTCAAATGTCCAAATTGTAATGAACTTTACAATTATATAAGTTTTATATCTGGTAATACAATTGGGGCAATTTATTATTCTGACGGATTTATTTTAGCTCCTATGTATCCAAATGTACAGAAGTTAACGAAATGTGGCATTTGTGATCAATTCTTTTGGCTTAAAGATGAAAATATTTACTCTGATGAGAATATATTCTCCAAGACTTCAGATGCACCTCAAATGACAGTTTTTGATTATATTGAATATTTGGAAGTAAATCCAACATTATCACCAAATGATGAGTTGTATATTAGACAACAGATAAGGTTTTTATTTAATCATACTATGTCTAATGAAATTACTAACAAAGTTTTGTATATATCAAATCAAAACCTTTGGCTAATATTAGATTTATATTATCGCAATTACGGATTTGAAAATAATTTGTTTACTATTGCTGAAATATATAGAAATCTTAAACAATTCGATAAGTCAATAGAGTTATTTAATAAATTTAGAATTTCTGCTTCAGAAAACGAAAAACGAATAGTTGATAAACTGATTAAATTAGCAATGCAAAAAAACGATGAAATTACAGAAATATGATTATTTAATTTTTTCTAATTTAATAATATAGCCGTCGACTAATGAATTTAATTCCGAAGGATATGAACCAATTCCATAATTAATTGTTAATAAACTATCTCCGGTAGTTTTATAAATTGCATTAAATATTTTCCCGGAATTCTCGCCGCTAATTATTTTAATATTCATTTTATTGTTATTTTTCCCAATTGAAACTTTATATGTCCCTCTCTGAACTATCTTTTCATTTTTCGAAACAACAAAAGTACTTCCTTCAAATTTCATAAAGGGTAACACTTCAATATTTGTTATCACAGTATCTTTATCTTCGTAATATGTATATTGCCAAATGCCTTCAAGAATAATTGATTCCTTCATTTTTTTTGCAGATTCTTCGAGATTTTTACTGCAAGAAAGTAAGAGCAACAAAAAAATAAAAAATAAAAAAGCAGACAATTTATTAATTTTCATATAATCACCATTTGTTTAATCCCATAAGGCAGCTAAACCGCCTTCTCCGGTTTCTTTATAAATATGCGGTAAATCATTACCTGTCTGTTTCATGGCTTGCATTATTTTATCGAATGAAACTATATGTCTTCCGTCAGAAAGAAGAGAAAATGTTGCAGTATTAAATGCTCGTTCAGCCGCAAATGCATTCCTTTCGATACATGGTATTTGGACTAAACCGTTAATTGGATCACAAGTAAGTCCGAGATGATGTTCAATTCCCATTTCAGCCGCATACTCTATTTGATACGGAGTTCCTCCCAATAATTGAGTAACTGCTGCGCTTGCCATTGCACATGCAGTCCCTATTTCACCTTGACAACCTACTTCGGCTCCGGATATTGACGCATTTGATTTTACTAAATTACCGATTAAACCTGCAGTGGCTATTGCTCTTAGAATTTTTTCATCAGAAAAGTCAAAGCTTTCTTGCATCCTATACAAAACTGCCGGTAAAACACCGCAGCTTCCACAAGTAGGTGCTGTTACAATTTCACCACCCCCGGCATTTTCTTCGGCAACTCCTAAAGCATAAGAAAACAATAAAGTCTTTTCTTTCAATGATCCTGTATAATTTTTGGCTTTTACAAAATACGAACCGGCTTTTCTTTTTACATTTAAGCCTCCGGGTAAAGTTCCTTCATTGTTTATTCCGTTCAGAATGGATTGTTTCATCTTTCCCCATACTTCGGATAAATATGAATATATCTCTTTACCTTCCGCAAATTCTACATATTCCCAAAAACTATTTGAATTATTTTTAATCCAGTTCAAAATATCTTTCATACTGTTTAGTGTATAAGGATGATATTCATCATAAGAATTAGAAAAATCTGTAATTTTACCTCCTCCCACACTATATACTGTCCAGTTATTAATAATTTCGTTATTCGAAAAAGCTTCAAACTTCATCCCGTTAGGATGTTTAGGCAAAAACTCTTCCGGTTTCCAAACTATTTCAATATTATTATTAAAAACAGTCTTAACTGCAACATCAGTTAAGTGCCCCTTTCCGGTTGCAGCTAAACTTCCATAAAGTGTTATACGATATTTTTCAGCGCACTTATTTGAACTATAAAATAAAGTTGCAGCCTTTTTAGGACCCATTGTATGGCTACTACTTGGACCATTACCAATTCTAAATATTTCTTTTATTGATTCCATATCTCGTAAATTTGTTTTATTAAAGTAATAAATAATTAAATAATTTCAAACACTTAATATTTTTAGTATTTATTTCGTTATGATAGATTTTTTAGTTAAATTTTCTTTTAATTTTAACATTATTTTGTAATTATGGACAAAAAACCACTAACTGAAGAACTTGTTAACGATATTGTTTTATGGGATATAAATTCTTGGAGTAAAGCTGTATATTTTTGGGAAAACAAAATTGATTTTTCAAATAAGCAAAAAGGATTAGAATTAGGGTCAAAACGAGGAGGTTTAAGTTTGTATTTGGCATTGAAGGGTATTAATACAATATGTTCAGATTACATTGATTGTGAACTTACCGCAAAACCGTTACATGATAAACATAATGTTAATACATTTATATCATATGAAGTAATTAATGCGCTCGATATCCCGTATGAAAATCATTTCGATGTTATTGCATTCAAATCAATTTTGGGTGGTATCGGAAGAAATGATAATTTGGATAATATTAGAACTACTATTAGTCAAATATATAAAGCTTTAAAGCCGGGTGGCGTATTAATTTTTGCTGAAAATTTAGCTGCTTCACCAATACATATGTTCCTTAGAAAAAGATTTACTAATTGGAGTGACTACTGGAGATATGTAACTCCTAACGAATTAAGCCAGTTACTCGGAGATTTTTCTAAATTTGAATTAAAAACAACAGGCGTAATAGCAGTTTTTGGAACTAATGAAAAATTAAGGAATTATTTATCTTATATGGATGATCTTATACTCAATAGAATTACAAATGATAAGTATAAGTATATTTCTTATGGATATGCAATAAAATGATTTGGATATAAATTACAAGAGCGAGCGACGGGATTCGAACCCGCGACATTCAGCTTGGGAAGCTGACACTCTACCAACTGAGTTACGCTCGCAAATTTAGACTACAAAAATACAATAAAGAAATGATATTTTCAATAATAAAATATTTAATTACCGCTTCCGTATTCTTTTAATCTATTTACTTCTATCTCTTTCTTAAACTTTGCCAAAATCGGTGCTAAAGATTTTCTTAATCTAAATCTTGCTTCGTCATAAACCATAGGTTTTAATAAGTAGTCATCTATTCCTAATTTTAAGAATTTCGATAATATAGTTCTGTCATTTGCAGCAGTTATTACAATCACCGGAAAATCTTTATATTCTTCTCTCTTGCGAATTTCTTGTAAAAATTGATAACCATCCATATTTGGCATAGTAATATCTAAAAAGGCAATTTTAGGATTTTCTTTCTCCATTAACGCTAATGCTTCTAATCCGTCATGAGCTTCAACTACTTCAAAATCGAATATTTTTTGAAGTATTCTTCTCATAAATATTAAAACTGTATTATCATCATCAATAACTATTACTTTTATCATAATTACACCTTCAAAACGTTTACTATAATAGTATTCAATATACCAAAAACAATTGTGAAAATAAACAATAAAATTAATATTATCAATAAAAATACTGTTGTAGTTTTGTCTCCCATTCCCTTATAAAAACATTTAAGCCCTTGATAAAGCATATAAAACGAATATAATTGCAATAGTATACTTAATGAGCTAAATTTAGGATATAAAAAGAACAATTCTCCTATAAACGCAGGAATAATACTAAACATTACTAATCTATAAGTATAGTCAGAAGGATACAAGAATCTGAAAGATTTTATAAGTGAATTTATAAGAATTATTGATAAATATGTACCTGATATTAAGAGTATTAACTCTAAGATCCCATAAACAATCGAAACTTCTAAAGATAATCTGGTATGGATTGAATTATATTTTATACCAATTAGATTTAATCGAATTACAGATATTATTGATGAGATAAAAGATAAAGGTAAAAGAATATAAAAGAGCAGATTTGCTTTAGATATTGTAATTAGATAAACATCTTCAAATCCTTTCCTGGGATTAAATAATAATCTTTTTATTATATTAAACATCATTCACTTATTTTGCTTATTTTTGTAAATAATTATTTTTTTATTTTCATATTGCGAAGAATAAATTTAACAAAAATACCTTACTTTGACAAAATATTAATAACAATTATCGTGTTATTAAGTATATTATTTTGGAATTCAGCAATAATTTACCCTATTAAGCTATTTGTAGTCTTGTTACATGAAATTAGTCACGGATTAATTGCAATTTTAACGGGTGGAAAAGTTGAATCAATTGAAATAAATTATCATTTAGGAGGATCTTGTAGTATTAATGGTGGTAATCATATTTTTATAGCATTTGCGGGATATCTGGGTTCATTAATTTGGGGTGCATTATTATTTATGTTTTCATTTGAGAAGAGCAAACTAAAGTACTTCTCAACTTTTTTAGCTTTATTACTATTGTACTTCTCGGCAAATTATATCTCGGGTGTCAACGGTGTAATATTCACTCTGCTTTTTATAATAGTCTTAATATTGTTACCTCGGTTTTTATCATTTCAAATTAATAAAATCATTTTTTCATCAATCGGTTTAATAAGCTGTTTATATGTATTAACTGATATTAAAGAAGATATTTTTGTTAGTGAGTTTAGAATAACAGACGCCCAATTATTAAGCGAAACTTTGGGATTATCTCCTTTTTTCTGGGGGTTTTTATGGTTAATAATTTCAGCAATAGTTATTTATTTTATTGTTAAGAAAAAACTTTTAAAAATAATTTAGTTTGTATCTTCTTTAACATAAAATAAAATACACAAGCCGATGATAAAGAAAAATCCGATTGATAATATAGAAAATCTTTGCTCATTGCTTAAAAAACTTACTAAGCCAAAGACTATTGGTCCAAGAATTGCAGAACTTTTTCCAAAAAATGAGAAGAAACCAAAAAATTCAGTTTTCCGTTCTATTGGTATTAGTTTACTTAAAAAACTACGGCTTGTTGATTGAGTTGCTCCCATAACGCTACCTGCTAATAACCCAACCAGATAGAACGCATACTTTTCTATCGTTAATGCCGGTAAATTTAAATAATAGACAAGCAATTTAATTATGTATGCATTTTCTGAACTTGTTAAATAAGCAAGAATAATTGTAAATATCCAGATATATAAACTAATCATTAAAGTTTTCCTTTGCCCCAAAGAATCAGCTAAAATACCAAATAACAAGCTTCCGAAAATTGCTGTAGTTTGAACAATTATAAAAAATATAATTAACTCAATTAATTCAAAATGTAATGTAGTACTTGCATAATTCCCTGAAAAGTAAATTATAGTGTTTACTCCTTCAATATAGAAGAAAAAGGATAAAAGGAACAATGATAAATTTTTATAATTTTTAAGGTGTTTAATTGTATCCAAAACACGAGAAAAACCAATTTTGAAATAATTATAGTTTGGGACCTCTTTTTTATCCTTATCTTTAATGAATAAAAACAATGGAAGTGCAAAAACAAGAAAGAATACTGCTGATAATGGAAATGTTTCTTTAATTTGATTTGACTGTATAAAAGGAAATGCTAACAATAAAGAAGCTAGTGAACCTAAATAGCCCATAGCAAACCCATATCCGCTAACTCTTCCGTAGTTTTTTGGAGTTGTAATTTCCGGAAGGAAAGAATCGTAAAAAACTAAACCTGATTCAAAACCGACATTTGCTAAAGTAAAAAGCAAGATGGAAGTAAAAATCATCCCGGGTTCTAAAAAATACAGCATGGCTGTAGAAATTATACAAATAGCAGTAAAAAAGAGTAAAAATCTTTTTTTGCCTGCCGAATAATCAGATATTGCACCTAAAACAGGAGAAATTATTGCTGTAATTAACATTGAGATTCCGGTTGCAAAACTCCAATATAAATCTCCTATTGGTTTTCCGCCGGCAATCTCTTTTTTAAAATATACTGCAAATAAAAATGTTACTACAACAATGGAATAAGAAGTATTTGCAAAATCAAAAAGAGTCCAAACAAATATTTGGAACTTAGAACTATGAGGATCAGTTGGATTTTTTTGCGGATGTAATTTCAACTAAACCCCTGCCAAATTTATTTAGCTTGCCGTCAGTTTTCAATTCGTTGAGAATTGCATCAAGAATACCGTTAATAAATTTACCGCTCTTGGATGTACTAAAATCCTTTGCAATTTCAATTACTTCATTTATTGATACCTTAGGAGGAATATCAGGAAAGAA
>JAEXOD010000175.1 GCA_023447335.1 Bacteroidota bacterium | reverse complement strand
CTTTTATAGGACGTGAAGATAGTGAAATAGGCTCAAAATCTATTATCGGTGAAAACTTTGTTCAGTCACCTTTAATGCTAAAAACGGCGGATAATACTTACATAAATATTTTTGAGGCAGCGCTAGTCAACTATCCTGCTATGCAGTTAAAAGTTGATCGTGAAAAATTTGTGTTAAGTGCTCAATTAGTGCCGGATGCTTTGGGAAATATGGCTTATTTCCAAACACCAAGTAAAACACCTTGGAGAACAATTATTGTTAGCAATAAAGCCGAAGACATATTATCTAGCAAGATGGTATTAAATCTAAATGAACCATCAAAAATTAAAAATACAGATTTTATTAAACCAATGAAATACGTAGGTATTTGGTGGGAGATGCATATCGGGATGTCAAGTTGGAATTATGCAGATATGAATGTACCCGATTTAAAAGCAGTTGATTGGAATAAAGCTAAACCAAACGGAAGACACGGCGCAACAACAGAAAGAACAAAAAGATATATTGATTTTGCGGCTGAGCACGGATTTAAAGGAGTATTAGTAGAAGGTTGGAATGTAGGTTGGGAAGACTGGGGAAGTTTTTATAGAGAAGATGTTTTTGATTTTGTTACTCCGTACCCCGATTTTGATATAGATTATTTAACTAAATATGCAAAAAGCAAAAACATTAATTTAATAATGCATCATGAAACATCTGCATCGGTAAGTAATTACGAAAGAAGAATGGATGAAGCTTATAGGTTTATGAAAAAATATGACTATAAAGCTGTAAAAACCGGTTATGTTGGATGGATAATTCCTCGCGGAGAACATCATGACGGTCAATGGATGGTAAACCATTATATTAGAGTAGCAGAAAAAACAGCAGAAAATGAAATTATGCTTTGTGCTCACGAACCGGTTAGACCTACGGGATTGCATAGAACTTATCCCAATTTGATGGCATGTGAAGCAGCAAGAGGCAACGAATTTAATGCTTGGAGTAAAGGAAATAAACCGGAACATGAAACAATATTACCGTTTACCCGTTTAATGGGGGGACCAATGGATTACACACCCGGTATATTCCAAATTAAATTAGATCCTTACGGTAAAAAAGAGCAAATACATACAACACTAGCCAAACAACTTGCTTTATACGTTACAATGTATAGCCCCTTACAAATGGCTGCCGATATACCGGAAAATTATGAAAAACATCTAGATGCTTTTCAATTTATAAAAGATGTACCGGTGGATTGGGAAGATACAAAAATACTAAATGCAGAACCCGGCGATTATATAACAATTGCAAGAAAAGAAAAAAATGGCAACAATTGGTTTATAGGCTCTATTACGGATGAAAACTCAAGAGAGTTTTCAATAGAATTAAATTTTTTAGAAAAAGACAAAACGTACTTGGCAAAAATTTACCAAGATGCAAAAGATGCTGATTGGGAAAAAAATCCGATGGCTTATGAAATAACAACTAAAAAAGTAAAACACGGAGATAAAATTAATTTCAAATTGGTTAAAGGGGGAGGAACGGCTATTTCATTATTTGCAGAATAAGGAAACTGAATTTGTATTTTCTTAAATCTTTGAGTGGGGTATTTTATTCCCCGGGAATAAATTCACGGGATGTTTTGTTTTCTTGCCCCATGAATAAATTCACGGGTTGGGTATTTACCACGCTTCCATGAATAAATTCACGGGTTGCGAGTTCAATAAAGGAAAGTATTGTTACTTGATAATTTGAATTAGATATTCATTTGGTTTTAAATATAGCCAATTCCTTCAGGGATTGGCTATATTTGTATTATAGTTTTGAACCGGGATTTTCAGAATAGAAGAAGGATTTTCAGGATAAAGTCAATTTTTGTCTAACGTCTATCATCTACAGTCTTTGGTCTAACGTTTTCAGCCCCGTAGGAGTGGCATTATTGTAACACACACAAACACGAACGACATTGTTTTTTGAATGCATATATTCCCCGCTTCGTAGCCACTATTTAAAAATAGTGGTAATTAATAAGGGGAATAAATAACAATAGCTATAATAAATATGTGTTTATTCAATTACCGCTATCTTCAGATAGTGGTATACAAACCCCGCTAATACTTGCTTGTGTGTTTGTTGTTATTCCCCGCTTCGTAGCCACTATTTAAAAATAGTGGTAACTGCAAAGAGGAATAAATAATTGCTATAATAAATATGTGTTTATACAATTAGGGGCTGTATTATAAGGGCTTAAATTTTTTAAAATAAGTTGCGAACACTCACCCCCTAGCCCCCTCTCTAAATTCTAGAGAGGGGGAATAATACAGTAAATAATTCCGCTTAGACTAATTACCGAACGCCGAAAAAAGTCCGCAACTAATTATAATACAACGGGTAACCAAGTGCCGTCACCCCTTCTCTAGGATTTAGAGAAGGAGTCGGTGGATGAGTGGATTTAAATGTAAACGAGGAATAATAAATCGATTTTTATGATATAATTGCTCTTTAAAAACGATAACTAACAACTTTTGATACAGCCCCTAAACAGGGTAATAATAAAGGATCATAATTTTGCAAACAAATATATTCCCCAATAATGGATTAATTGTTGCGAGTTATTTTTATTCAATACTTAACATTCAGCATTTATAATTACTTAACTAACATCAATTTTTTTACATTTTTGTAATGATCGGTTTGTAGTTCGTAAAAATAAACTCCTCCGGATAAATCAGCAGCATTAAAATTGATAGTATAAGTACCGGAATTTTGATATTCGTTAACCAAAGTTTTAATTTCTTTTCCTAAAACATCGTAAACTGTTAACTTTACGTTATCCGGAGAACCCAATGAATAGACAATTTTTGTTTCAGGATTAAAAGGATTAGGATAATTTTGTTCAAGTTTATAATCGGCGATATTTATTTCGTTATTAATATCACCGGTAACATGTAGTGTTAAGTTTTTTAATAACCAGCCGTTAGGATCAAAGGAAAACATGGACGGTTTACCGGAACATACGAAATTATATTCTTGAACTTTTTGGTTGTTCCAAACAGTAATAAGCGTATCACCGGTAGGAGTTTTAAATTTTAATTGAACCGGCATTATGAAAAAATCAGGATTATTTGTAGTAGCAGTTTGTGTTAAAACCATTTTAACGTTATATTGTGAACCGACTGGAGTTGTTTCGATATCAACTGTATATTTCGGATACCCTTCGCCATAGACCCATTGATTAAAAAAGAAATCTAAATCCATATTACTTGTTGCTTCTGCAATACCTTGAAAATCTTCCGTAACTGCAACACCATATTTAAATCGTGGATCGTTAGCATAGTTATACAA
>JAEXOD010000012.1 GCA_023447335.1 Bacteroidota bacterium | reverse complement strand
GACAGATACAATCTTTTGCAGCAAATCTAAAAACTTCTTTAACGATTCGATCTTCTAACGAGTGATACGAAATTACAGCTATTTTTCCTCCGGGTTTAAGCAATTCTATAGCTTTTTCCAGGAATATCTTTAAATCTTCCAGTTCATTATTAACGAAAATTCGCAATGCTTGAAATACGCGGGATAAAGAAGCAGCGCTTTTTTCAACCGGTGATACTCTTTCAACAATTTCTCGTAATTGCTTAGTTGTTTTAATTGGTAGTAAGTTTCTTTGTTCTACTATTATTTTTGCAATTAATCGAGATTTTTTTTCTTCACCGTAGTTAAATATGATATCTGCTATTTCATCTTGCTTAAAAGTATTTAGTACTTCGGCAGCACTTATTCCAACCGATTTATCCATTCTTAAATCTAAAAAAGTATCTTCTCTGTATGTAAAACCTGAATTTTTATTATCAAGTTGATAAGAAGAAACTCCTAAATCGGCTAATATTCCGTCATAATTTTCAAGGAACTCAATTTTAGAAAGCTTGTCTATTTCTGTAAAACTCGCATTATAAATCGAAACTCGGTGGTCATCTTTAAATTTGTTCTTGCAATAATTAATTGCTTCAATGTCCTTATCGGTGCATACAACTCTTGCTTTTATTCCTAATTTATCTAGAAGCAACTTTGTATGCCCGCCAAAGCCTAGTGTAGCATCAAAATAGTTTCCGTTAACATTATTCAATATATAAAGAACGCTAATCTCGGGTAAAACCGGTATATGTTTTTCCATCTTTAATCTTTTTTCATTACTTCGGCTGCAATTTCCGCATAAGATTTTGGAATTGAGGCTTTAAATTGTTGATATATTTGAGGATTCCAAAGTTCTAAGTGGTTTCTTACGCCTAAGATAAATACATCTTTTTCAATTCCGGCAAAATCAGTTAAGGCTTTTGGTATCAATAAACGGGATTGTGAGTCTAGCACATCCTCGTTTGCATACTCTAGCAGTAAACACATAAATGACGATTGTTTTGTATCAAATTCATCAAGATTCTTTATTCGGGGTTCTACATCTGTTTCCCAAAGGTCTTTAGGATAGACATACACACATTGTTGTATTCCGCGTGTCATCATAAAAGTATCTGCAGCTTCAGGATTTAGATTTCTCCTGAATTTAACCGGAATACTTAGTCTATTCTTCGGGTCAATTGAATATGTATAACTACCGTAAAACATCTATTCTTCTAATTAATTTGACATTTTTCAACATTTTTTCCCACTGGGATGTAAAATAACAGTATTTTAGTTTAAAAAGCAAGTTTTTTACAGTTTTTTTTCTCACATTTTTCGATTTTTTTTAAACTTAATATTGAGTACATTTTTATTCCCCTCCATCACATATGTTATGTACTTATATTCTAATAGATTAAATCGTTTTAGTTGAAATATTTTATAAGGTATTTAGTATTAATTATTACTTTCTTTTATGTTAAAAAAATAATAATTCCCACAAATTTTCGAGTGACTATAATTAATGGTTTTCCACAAGTTATCCACAGGAAGGGATCGATGCTTTTTGAATTGTGAATTAAAAATTCGGCTTAATAAAGAAAAGTATTTAGATTAAACGTAAGCAACTATGAAAAATATCTCTTAAGTTCTGAATTTTGTGGGATAGGATAATGCTTAGATTAGAGAGATATAAATAAATTGTGACCTGGAATTTGTTGACAATAAATGCCTTTATTCGCAGGTCACGATTTACAATGCCATTTTATTTTATCTTTCCTTCCAATAACTCTTGTTTTATTCTTTCGGCACCCGCTATATCTCCCAATATTTCTAAAATACCTTGAGATGTAACCCCGATACACCTATTTATTTGTTCGTCGAACAAAAAATCACCTGCTAAGCTTTCAATATTTCCGTCAAAAGCAATACCTACTACTTCACCGTTTTTATTAATAATCGGACTGCCGCTACTGCCTCCGGTTATATCACTTGTTAATGAAAAATTGTAAGGAGTACTTAAATCTAGACCATTTCCCGGATTTGCCCATCTTGCCGGTAAATCCCACGGATATTTTTTATTAAACGAATAATATCTGTCATACATTCCGTAAAACGTTGTAATAGGAGGTGCAATAGTACCGTTATATTCGTATCCTTTTACCACTCCGTCAGAAATTCTTAGTGTAAACGTAGCATCAGGAGGAACTTTACTTCCGTAAACAGCATATAAAACTTCTCCTAATTGATTTTCCAATTCACTTTGAGCATCAGAAATTTCTTGTGCCCGTTTTTGGTATTCTTCCAAATCTTTACGAGTGTTAAAAATAAAATTAATAACGGGATCTTTACTATTATTTACTGCTCTTAACCCTTCATAAAATAATTTTTTTACCTTTTCTTTATCTCTTAAAATCGTCTCTTTTAACAAAAATTTTGCTGCTTCTTCGCCGGTTTTACCGTTTGTTAAAGCTTTTACAAAATTATTATCATTACCTAAATTTAGACTGATTAAATCAAGTAGAATTGCTAGTTTTTTTAACTCGGTTGTTTCGTCATATTCATGTGCGGCTTTTTTCTTACCAAATCTGTTTTTACTGTTATCAAAAGATTCATCGATTTGTGTATCAATAAAAGTCTTTAAACTATCATTCAAAGTTTTATAATCTTTTTTCTTGAGAGTTTCTGCAAGCATATAAAGTTTTACAGCCGTATTAAATAAATTAACACTCAGTCCTCTGTAGCTAACAGTATATCCTGCCTTCAGGTTACCGAACTTACTCATTTCGGTCTGCAAGTCTTTAATCCCTTCCCATATATGACCATATTTATTTTTAAGTTTTGCATCGTTAAAAACAATATTTTGAAGTTCGTCTTCAAACATTTGTTTACGCTTTAATAAGTAAGGGTTAATAACTGCTTTATACTCACCGATATTAACTTTGGCAGTATTTGAGATAGCCCCCATATCTGCAATTAATTTTTCCGCAAACTCAGGGTACATTTCAATCATATCATAATACATTTTCATTAATCGTTCATAAATAAAAGCATTATTTCTTGATTCTACTTGCCCCATATATTTAATCTGCTCAACGGTTTTAGAACGTTGTGTTTTTCCCGGGTTACCTACTACAAACAATAATTCATCCGGTTTTGGACCTTCGTTACTCCATTTAAAGTAATTTTCTATTTTTGCAGGTTTTCCGTTCTCATCATAAGCACGCAAAAAAGCAAAATCCGCATTATATCTAGGATAAGTAAAATTATCGGGATCTCCTCCGTATAAACCGACAGAAGATTCGTTAAAATAAACAGCTCTTATATCATTATATCTTTTATAACCATAAACAGAATACTTACTACCGTTATAAAACGGAACAATAACACAGTTTAAGCCTGTATTTTCATCATATTCTTTCTTTATTTCTACTAATATATCCGCCTTGCATTTATCTTTGTTGTTATTAAGTTTATTTGATATTTCTTCTGAAATGTCTTTCATAAATATTAAATTATCAACAAAAATACCTTGAACTTTTCTTTCATCTTGTAACGTAGGGGCATAAAATCCGTTTTTGTCTATATTTTCACCTTCTTTTTGAATTCTATTACTTACAAAATCAATACAATGATGATTAGTCATAATTAAACCGTCTTCAGATACAAAAGAAGAAGAACACCATGTAGAAAATTTTATAGCTGAAAGTTTTACTTTCTCAATCCACTCATCTGAAGGATTAAAATTATATCTTTCTTTAAAATATTCTCTCGGAAACTCATCAAAAGTCCAACTTTTCCCCATGTCATATTTACCTACCGAAGTAGTATCAAAATAATAATTTTGAGCATTTACTGCCAATCCATTTATAAAAAAACAACAAATCAATAGTAAATTAAATAACTTAAAATTTTTCATATATACTCAAGTATTAGTGTAAAAAAAATGAGATTCAATTTAATTAAAGTTAAAAAACTTTACAAGAATAAATTAGTATTAAACATACTCGGATTTTTACCTTTTAATCTATAATTAGCACTTTAACAAGATCTTAAAATAATTGTGAAAGTTTTAATAGTAAAATTCCGGTATGTTATTGCAAGAAGATTTAGCAAAGTAGGTTTAATAATTATAGTAAAAACCCGATAGATTTAGATTTAACAATATTTCATCAACTTCGGTTGCCCTAAACAACTATCAGAAAAAGCAGACTAAAATTGGCAATTTGCTACATAAATAATTGCGGGAAAGAATAAGATTCTATCCTTTTTTCGTCTTCCTGAGTACCTTTACACTTTGAACATTGCTTTACATAATAAAATGCAGGAATATCATAACTATCAGGCTTAATTAAATGAACAATAGATTGACAGTTTTCACACTGAACTATATGATGAGTATCTGCTTTTGATTTGCACGAAGGACATAAAAGACCTGTTTCCCCTATAATCTCTCTTGGGTCGAATTCAAAAATTACGTTACATTCAGAGTTATTACATTGTGCGAATCGTTTAGAATTAGTATATTTAATATTAATATAAACCTCAAAAATTTTTTTTGTAAAAATAAATTACTATTTTTAAATATGCTATGTAAAAATTTATACTATACTTTAAATTTGCACTAAATTAAAACAAATATACGGAGTAAAACTTATGGACAGAATTCCCGGCTTTAAAGCGTACGACATTCGCGGGAAAGTGCCCGGAGAACTGAACACAGATTTAGCTTACAAAGTTGGTAGAGCTATTTCAAAATATTTAGAGCCAAAATCGGTTGTTATCGGAAGAGATGTTAGGAAATCTTCACCGGAATTGGCAGAATCATTATCAAAAGGATTTACGGATTGCGGCGTTGACGTTTTTGATCTCGGTTTATGCGGCACAGAGATGATTTATTTCGGCACTCCTTTTTTAGATGCCGATTGCGGTGTGATGATTACCGCTAGTCATAATCCTCCTGAATATAATGGTTTAAAATTTGTAAAAAAAGGCTCCGTTCCTATGGGCTATGAAAGCGGTTTGGCAGAAATTGAACAAATGATTCTAAACAATGATTTTGCTCCTATTTCCGAAACTAAAGGGAACGTTATAAGCAAAGACATAATGAAAGAATTTATTGATAGAGTTAATACATTTTACGATAGAAACAGAATAAAACCATTTAAGGTTGTTGTTAATGCGGGCAACGGTTGTGTCGGTCCTGCTTTGGATGCTTTGGAGCCATTTTTACCTATTAAAATGATTAAAGTTTTCCACGAACCGAATAGCGATTTCCCTAACGGCGTTCCAAATCCGTTATTACCTGAAAATAGACAACCAACCATCGATGCTATTAATAAATATGAAGCGGATTTAGGCGTTGCATGGGACGGCGATTATGACAGATGTTTCTTTTTTGACGAGAAAGGTAATTTTATTGAAGGATATTATATTGTTGCTTTGTTGGCAAAATCAATTCTTAAAAATTTCCCTGGTGAAAAAATCGTTCACGATCCTCGCTTAACTTGGAATACAATTGATGAAGTAAATAGAGCACACGGTTATACCGTTGTTTCCAAAAGCGGTCATGCTTTTATAAAGCAAAAAATGCGTGAAGTAAATTCAATTTACGGCGGTGAAATGTCTGCTCATCATTATTTCCGCGATAATTATTATTCTGACAGCGGATTAATTCCGTTTTTATTAATTTTACAATTAATGGGTGACGAAAATAAATCATTATATGATTTAGTGAACGAAATGATTGCTGCTTATCCTTGTTCGGGCGAAATAAACTCTACCGTTACTGATTCGGCTTCTAAACTTGCTATAATTAAAGAAAAATACAACGACGGTACTTTAGACGAGTTAGACGGCATTAGCGTTGAATATGATACTTGGAGATTTAACGTTCGTACAAGTAACACCGAACCTTTAATTCGCCTAAATGTTGAATCTAAGGGAGATGCAAAGCTCATGCGTCAAAAAACCGAAGAACTATTAAATATTATTCGTAGTTAACGGAACATTTAATTTTTTTATACGTCTAATTAAGATAAACACTATTGGGAGTATATATTATGGCAAACGAAAAAGATAAGCCGATTGATGTAGATAAATTACTAAAAAACAAACTAAAAAGTTTAAGTGTAGGTGATTTGGAAAACGGAATTGCAAAAGTTGTTACCGAACTTGTAGGCGAAGATTATAAATGTACTATAGGCGAAGTTAAATATACTTTATTCAGCGGTGCTGATTTTCATGTTAAAATCGAATTAACTTACAACCCGCAAGAATAATATTTTTTTTGTTTTTAAGGGGAAATACAATCGTAAATTACGGTTTATTTCCCTTTTTTTGTTTGTTCGGAAAAAAAATAAGCATATTCTTTATCATGTTCTTTAATGTGTTTTATAAGCCAGTTTTCTAAAATACCGAATATATTTTCCAAAACGTCATGTTTTCCTGCTTTTAATCCTTCTAATATTTCAACTACTTGTTTTATTAATACTTGATGTTGAGCTTTATGTTCAATTAACCTATCATAGTTATTTTGGCGCATATGCTCTTCTTCATAATTAAAATGGGTTTTTGTGTAATCTATAAGTTTAATTAAAATTTCCTTTAATCTTTCCGGATGATTTTTTGACTTTGCATATGCGGTTAGGTTAATAACTTCCACTAATCCTTTATGCTGATCATCTATTTCTTTTATATTTGTATTAAAACTTTGCTGCCATTGAATAAAGTGAACCATAATTATTCCTGATTTTAAGTTTAATATTTATTTTTTTCTTATTTAATAATTTACTAAATTAAACACAACAAAACGAATAAATATTCAAAAAATACAAATTATATGTTCAAGTATTCAAATTATCGTAGATTAAGTATATTCTTATTAGGGTTTAGTATTATAATTTTTTTCTTTTTAAGCATAATTCTGCTAAACATGTTCTATAATGACTACAAAGCAAATATGCAGAAGGATACCGAACTTAAATTAGAATTAATTGCAAATCAATCAAAATTGAATATTCAAAATACTTTTGATAATTTCATCTACATTCTTGAACAAATGGCAAAAAACCCCGATATTATTAGAACAAGTGAAAAAGGGAAGGAAAATTTAGCGTTTACATACGATAATTATTTTACTTATCTTAAAGCAATAACCAGAGTTGATAACAACGGTAAAATTATTTACACATATCCCGAAAATAAAAAAGTACTTGGAAATAACATATCTAGACAAAAACATATATATAAACTTTTAATAACTCATAAGCCGGTAATAAGCGAAGTTTTTTGGGCTGTACAAGGCTACTATGCCGTTGCTATTCACGTTCCTGTTTTTAATGAAGGAGTTTTTTCGGGAAGTATTGCATTTGTATTAGATTTTACAAAATTATCCCAAAATTTTTTGAATGACGTTAACTTGGGTTTTGGAAATAAACCTTTACTATTAAGCAAAGAAGGAATTGTACTTTTTAGCAAAAATCAAGATACTGTAGGAAAAGTAATTCTTTCTGATACTTTATGTTCAAAAAGCGAAAAGAATCTTTATATTTCTATGATTGCAGGCAAAAACGGATTTAGTGCCGTATTAAAAAATACAAAAGAAAATCCTTTGATTTTTTTTGCAAGTTATAAAAAAATTGACTTAGGTTCCACTTATTGGTCTATTGCAATTTTTATAGGTGAAAATGAAGTTATATACAACCTTAGTTCATTTAAGAATAGGCTGCTTGTAATTTTTGTTCTTATGTTTATCGGAGGTGTTGCATTTGTATTTTTTATTACTAAAGCATGGGGAATAATTAGCAAAGATAATGCTGTGAGGGATTACCTTTCCAAACTTGAAGAGAGCGAAAAAAGATATAAAATTCTTTTCGAAGATAACCATACTATTAAACTTTTAACAGACCCCGAAACTTTAAACATAATAGCTGCTAACGGTGCTGCTCAAAAGTTTTACGGTTACACAAAAGAAGAATTTCTTAAACTTAAACTTTCTGATATTAATGTAAATCCACCCGAAAAAGTTGCCTCTGATATTAAGAACACCGAAAAAAATATCTCTGCGTTTTATGAATTCCGACATAAAATGAAAGACGGAACTATTAAAGATGTTGAGATTTATGCCGGGCTTATTGAATTTAATAATAAAAAATTTATATACTCCAATATACATGATGCTACCGAAAGAAAAAAGGCGGCTGAATTTTTATTAAAATCTAAAGAAGATGCCGAAAAAGCCAATAAACTAAAAGATGCATTTATTGCAAATATCAGCCACGAAATAAGAACTCCTTTGAACGGTATACTGGGAATGACAAGTCTTTTACGAGAATCTCTAAAACAGTATATCGGGGAAGAAGAACAAGACTTTTTTTACGGCATTGATAGAGCGAGCAAACGAATTATTAGAACTATTGACATGATTGTTAATTATTCCAGATTTCAAGTCGGTGACTTTCCTTATTCGCCTAAATTATATGATATGGATAAACTTTTAAATGAGCTTGTTAAAGAATTTAAAAGTACATTTGCCGCAAAAAACCTACCGCTTGAGTTTAGCAATAAATTGGGTAAAATTCACTTAAATATTGATGAATATAGCATTATTCAGGCAATAGGCAACTTACTTGATAACGCCGTAAAGTTTACTTATACCGGTTTTGTAAGAATTATGCTTTATAAAGATATTAACGATGATGTTTGTTTAGACATTAAAGATACCGGCGTAGGTATTTCGCCTGAATATTTGGCTAATTTATTTAAACCTTACAGCCAAGAAGAAATAGGATATAACAGATCTTATGAGGGGATAGGTTTAGGTTTATCTTTGGTAAAAAAATATCTTGATCTTAACAATTGCGAAATTTCGGTTCAGTCAGAAAAAGATAAAGGAACAACGTTTACTATTAAATTTCCAAAAGTTGAAGTTTAAATTACCGCTTACTTCCGGTTTCTTTCACAAACATCTACTCATTATTTTTTGAACCAAGATTTACAAGATAAAAAGTGACTTGTGAATAGTGACTAGCTACCAGCTACTAGTGACTAGTGACTCGGAAGTTATTCAACATTTAACATTCTTTTGAACCGGGATTTACAGGATAAAAAGAAGGATTTTCAGGATAAAACCAATTATATTAATTCTTTTCAATCGTCTATAATCTAACGTCTGAAATCTAACATCTGAAGTCTAAAGTCTAACGTCTTTCAGCTCCGTAGGAGTGATATTATTGTAACATGGGCAAACAAGGACAACCCCAAGCCTCATAAAGGCGACATTGGTTTTAATTCCCCACGAATAAATTCAGTGGTTGCGAACCACCGCCCGCCCCTAAAGAAGCGGGCTAAGTTTAAAACCTATTTATCAGTTTTATAAATATTCCCAGAAAACAATGGTTATTATATTTATTTTATTATGGTTGCAGAAATTTATTTATTGACTGCAATTGGTGTAAAATATAGACAATTCCTTTAGGGATTGGCGGGTCTCGGAACTAGTAACATATGCAACTTACAGGTAATTCCGTAGGAATGTTTTAATAATAGAAAAACACTAAATACAATAAAAAAACTCGCTTGCGAGTGAATTAATAATTTCTTAAGCCACTCCTACGGAGTTTATTCCCTATCTTTTTCATCTTTTCTATTACTAATAATTCCCTACGGGAATTTTCATATTACGTTCGTTTAATTATTTAACACTCAACATTTAACATTGTTCTGAACCAGGATTTACCAGATGAAAGAAGGATTTTCAGGATAAAAGTGACTAGCTACCAGCTACTAGCTACCAGCTACTAGCTACCAGTAACTAGTGACTCGGAACTTATTCAACAATTAACACTCAACATTTAGCATTGTTTTGAACCAGGATTTACCAGATGAAAGAAGGATTTACAGGATGAAACCAATTATATTAATTCTTTTTAATCGTCTATAATCTAACGTCTATAATCTAACATCTGAAGTCTAAAGTCTAACCTCTTTTAGCTCCGTAGGAGTGGCATTTTTGTAACGTGGATAAACAAGAACAACCCCAAGCCTCGTAGAGGCGGCATTGGTTTTAATTCCTCGTGAATGAATTCATGGGTTGCGAAGTTTGTTGTTATTATATTTATTTTATTGTGGTTGCAGAAATTTATTTATTGGCTGTATTTGGTGCAAAATATAGTCAATTCCTTTAGGGATTGGCGGGTTGGTTGTGTTTGTTGCCACTGAGTGAAAAATGACTAAGAACTCGGAACTAATAAAACATACCTAATTTGGCTAAAATTACAAAAAACCGTAAATTTACATAAATCAACTAAATATCTGAGGATTATATGACTACATTTCGATTTATAGTTTTTATTTTGTTTATTCCGTTGTTAACTAATATTTTCGGAGAAGAAATGAAATACTCAATAATACCCCGTCCCCAAAAAATTGAAGTTGTTGAAGGAAATTTTACATGTAATAAAGGAACCGTATTGCTGGAAGGAACAGATGTAGAAAAGTTAACTTATTCTTTTAATAAACTAAATGCTACACTTTTAGAACAAAATATTAAGGCAAAAATAACAAAAGATGATAATGCAGAAATTAAACTAACAATAATAAACGAAAATGAATTAAAAGACATACCGACTGCTTTTTTATCCGAATCATATATTTTAGAAATAAATAAAACGGGAATTTCGATTAAATCCCCCACTTACAGAGGAATTTTTTACGGAGTTAATTCGCTTATTCAATTAATTGAAAGAAGCAGCAACAATCTCCCCTTTTGCAAAATTATAGATTACCCCAATATGCAAATAAGAGGGATTTCTGACGATATTAGCAGAGGACAAGTTTCTACATTAGAAAACTTTAAAAAGATCATCGAAAATATAGCTCGTTATAAGATGAATACTTATATGCCCTATATTGAAGACGTAATAGAACTTAGCGGTTATCCTACAATAGGTATAAACAGAGGTGCTTTAACAAAAGAAGAAATAAAAGAACTTCACAAATTTGCCGCAGAAAATTTTATTGATATTATTCCTATTTTCCAAACTTTGGGACATTATGAAAATATATTAACACAACCGGAATTTTTAAAGTATGCCGAATTTCCCGGTGCTGCATCTTTAGACGTTAGCAATCCGTTAATTTATCCTTTTTTGGAATCTATGCTTAAAGAAGTATTTGATTTATTCCCTTCGGAATATATAAACATCGGAGCAGACGAAAGTTATGATGTAGGATTAGGAAACAGCAAACCTTTGGCAGAAAAAAGCAGTTTGGCGGAAATTCATTTACAGCATTATCTAAAAGTTTTTGATATATGCAAAAAATACAATAAAAAAGTGATGATGTATAGCGATATTTTACTAAACCATCCTGAAATTATAGATAGATTACCAAAAGATGTAATTCCGGTTGATTGGCATTACCGTCCCGAAAGAGATTATAAATCTACCCAAAAATTTGATAAAGCCGGATTAAAATATATCGTATCCCCTACCGTTTGGAATTTTGTTACAGCTTTTCCGGCTAACTATAACACTTTTCCTAATGTAAAAAATATTACACTTTCCGGTATAAAAAACAATTCAATTGGAATGATTAATAGTAATTGGGGTGATTACGGCGCAGAAACATTTAAAGAATTAATTTACCTCGGTTATGCGTATTCCGCTGCATGTTCTTGGAATATTAATGACCCTGATTTAGATTCATTCACATTAAATTATTTTACGGATTTTTTTAATTCTAAAGACTCAGGAATTGCGGAAGTGTACCATATTTTAAGCGAGCAATTAAATACTATTGTTTGGCACGAGATGTGGCGTCATCCCGCTTTACCTTTAAGAACCCCCGGCTGGTATGAAAGCAATATATCTCGTTTAACAAAAAATGCATGGGTTAATTTTAGCGTTCCTTTAGTTAATAAACTTCTACTAGATGCGGAATCTAAAGTAAAACGCAATAATGACCATCTTAATGTTTTACGTTTTATGGCAAACTTAACTAAATACTTTTCGTTAAAAACCGAAACACAAGAATTAATTAATTTAATATCATCCGGTAAAAGTAACGAAAAAAATGAATGTATTAACTTAATTGACCAAAACTTAAAAGAATTAAACAAATTGCAAGCCGATTATAAAAATATTTGGGTTACTTATTATAAACCTGACAACTTAAATATGATTATGGACAAATTCGACTTTTTGAAAGCTTTTTTTGAAGAAACTAAATTAGCATTAAATAACAATAATTTAACAAGCCCGGTAATTCCTTCTAAATGGATTTATTATTCAACCGCTAAAGATAGTTTACAGAATTCCGTTAAATTCACAAAAGAATTTAACATTGATGATGATGTTACAAATGCAAAAATGCAATTGCTAGGCGATTCTTATGTAACTTTAACAATTAACGGAAATTTTGTGGGTCAAATATATGCTCGCAGATCGTTATCTTTAATAGTGGATTATAGAAGAATACTTTATAAAGATATTACCAAATTTCTTAAAAAAGGAAAGAATGTAATTGAAATTGAAGCAACAAATTTTAATAAAGAACCCAACGCAGGTTTAAATTTTATTTCTGAAATTAAAACTAATTCAGGTGTTAATACTTTAATAAGCGATGAAAGTTGGATGGCTAAACCTATAGATAAAAAAATTGATTCTAAAAATGCCGTTAGTAAAGAATACCCTTACACGGTTGTTGCACCTAATTTTACTACTGATAGGACAAGTAAAATTGAAAGATAAACTATCAAAGAATAAAGCGATATTATTTGGTTTAATTCCCGCGCTATTTTTAATAATGTTTGGATTTGAATTAATTCAATGGTTATTAATTTATATAGGTAGCGAGGATTTTTACTCATTGCAGTTTTACGGATTGTGGTTAAATGTTAATTTATTAACCGTTAATTCAAATCCATATTTATTAATCCCCATCTCATTATTCCCTATTATACTTTCAATAATTTTACTGGAAATTAGCGTTATTAAATCAATATCAATAAAACTTAACACTATTTCGGTTTTAGTATTTCAATTATTTTTGCTAACCTATATTTTACTAAAAGTTATTATCAGTTCAATTGTGCCGTTAATTTATAATAATTTTTATAACGACATATCGGTTGTATTAAAGTTTTACGAATACAGTAATTCACTAAAATATATTAATGTACTTTTTGTTGTTTTTGCTTTTATAATTTACTTTAACAGATTTACGGCAAAAATAACCAATAAGATAAATAATAAACGAGGTTCGGATGGAAAAACTAAATAACAAAATTGTATTTATTACCGGTGCCACATCGGGAATTGGGGAATCATGCGCTTATACTTTTGCTGCGGAAGGTTGCAATTTAATTTTATGTGCCCGTAGATACGAGTTACTAAAAGAAATTGAAGCAGATTTAATTAATAAATTTAACATAAAAGTGTATAGTTTTAAGCTTGATGTTAGAAATCACGAAGATGTTATAAAGTCAATTGCAGATTTTCCCGAAGAATGGAAAAAGATTGATATTTTGATTAACAATGCGGGTTTAGGTCGTAATTTTAGCCCTCTTTATATGGATAATACCCAAGGTTGGGAAGAAATGATTGATACTAACGTAAAAGGTCTTTTATACGTAACTAAAGAAATTATTCCGTTAATGATAAAAAACGGCAGCGGACACATTATTAACTTAGGAAGCATTGCCGGACATGAAGCATATCCTAACGGTGCTGTTTATTGCGGTACAAAATTCGCCGTTGCCGCAATTACTAAATCTATGCGTGCCGAACTTGTTGATAAAAACATTAGAGTAAGTACTGTTGACCCGGGTGCCGTTGAAACTAATTTTAGCAATATTCGTTTTTACGGAGATAAAGAAAAAGCTAAAAATGTTTATCGCGGTATTGATCCTTTAAACGGTGATGATATTGCAGAAGCAATTTTATTCTGTGCAACCCGCCCGGCAAGAGTAAATATTAACGAAATGATTATTATGCCCAGTGTTCAGGCAAGCTCATCCGTTATTTATAGACGACCGGAATAATGCTAAGTGTTGTGTGCTAAATGTTGAATAAAAACCTCGCAACCCACTATAATAATGTTAAATGTTTAGTGCTAAGTGTTGAATAAAAAACAAGACGAACAACCCTCGCAACCCATGAATTTATTCATGGGTAATAAATAAAAAAAAACAATACGACCCCGCTTTCAATTGCCGCTACCTTTAGGTAGTGGCTTAGATTAACCTTACAGCAACTTTTTACCTGCCAAGGGGCTGTATCAAAAGAGATTAAATTTTTTAAAATAAGTTGCGAACACTCACCCCCTAGCCCCCTCTCTAAATTCTAGAGAGGGGGAATAATACATTAAATGATTCAGCATTTGGCTAATTGTCGAACGCCCAAAAATGTCCACAACTTTATATACAACAACGGGTTGTAGAGTGTCGTCACCCCTTCTCTAGGGTTTAGAGAAGGGGTTGGGGGATGAGTGGATTTAAATGTTAACAAGGAATAATAAACCGATTTATGTGATATAATTGCTCTTTAAAAACGATAACAAACAACTTTTGATACAGCCCCTAATTGATGATATAGAGATGTATTATTAATCCCCTGCTTTCAATGACCGCTGCCTTTAGATAGTTGTAAATAATAACCCCTAACTATAATTCAAGAACAAAGAATAATTCAAGAACAAAGAATAATTTAAAAGCCGCATAAGAAAGATTAATTTTATCTTCAACTTTTACCGGACCCAAAATATCAAATTGATAAGAATAATTTGGTTTTAAATAATTATAGTTTAGTTCTGCTAGTATTTGAAAAGTAGAACCGGGCATAAAATTAACCCCCAATGTTGCACAAAGTCCCCATGTATCATCAATATTTGCACCATATACATATCCGCCGTTTACCATTTGTGCATTATGCGTCGATTCATAGGAAGATGTAAAATAACCAAGTCCTAAACCAATATAAGGTTCTAAATTGGCTAGTGAACCTATTTTGTTACTATATGGGCGATATATAAATAAACCGCAATATTTGTTTTGGGTTAATTCATTATCACCCAATCCTTCTTTTTCAAAATATGCTAAATGAGTACCTACAGAAAGACGACCCGAAAACTTGTCTGTAATTTTTAATTCAAATATTCCTCCGATACCGTAACCCGTTTGGGTTATACTATTTGGTAAACCGAGCATAATATTTCCACCAATTTTTACAGGCTGTGCATTTACATTTTGATAAATAATCAGCATAAATATTATTATAAAACATTTACAAATTTTCTTCATAATTGTCCTCATTTAATTAATTGAAAAATATTTAATTTTAATATTGTTGGTATTATATCCATACTTTAGAGATTAAAACTATATTTCTTCAATATAATTAATAATTATAGTCGTCTTGTTTTGTATGCAATATGTGGGTAGTCTCCTTGCCGGAAAACAAAAGATAATCTGACCATTTCATAAAAGTATTTTTTGAAATCATTCGCTCCTCATTTATTTTACTTTGGGAAATATAACAAAAGTTCTAAAATAAAGCAAAAGCAATGTATAATTCTCTTCTATTGCTTTAAATTGTGCCAACTACTATTTAAAAATAGTGGTAATTGATGATATAGAGATGTATTATTAATCCCCTGCTTTCAGTTACCGCTACCTTAAGGTAGTGGCTTAGATTAACCTTTTTACCTGCCTGCAACTATTTGAAAATAGTGGTAATAAATACCGCCAATACGCCAATCCCTAAAGGAATTGGCTATAATTTAAACAATATACTGCCATTATATTAATTTCTGCAACAATAAATAAATATATATAATATAAAATTTATAGGGATTATTTACAAATTTGATAAATAGTTTTTAAACCTAGCCCGCTTCTTTAGGGGCGGGCGGTGATTCGCAACCCATGAATTTATTCATGGGAGCGAGGAAATAATACCAACCCATGAATTTATTCATGGGGCGTGACAGTATCTCGAATTCATGGTAGCGTGGCAAAACCAATACCCACCCCACGAATTCATTCGTGGGTAATAAAGATGCTTTCAATTACCGCTACATTTAGGTAGGGGCTAATTATCTACACAAAAAAAATCCCCCTTGCTATAAATTTAGGAAGGGGGAAAAAGTGAATGTTCTTAGTTTTATTATATTAGGTGTTTTACTAAAACTTCCTAATATTATTAATAACCGTATTTTATTTTAACTTTGCCAATATATTCTTTTTATATTCATCTCTAAAAATATTATCGCTATTACCGTTATAATTTATAACAGGTATATTTTGTAATTGCAAAACTGTATTTATTGTATTTATTCTATCAATTGGATCGGGGTGGGTAGATAAAAACACTTCTATTTTACTGCTTTTACCTGTTATTAAATTATCTGCCTGCATTTTTTCAAAAAAGAATTTTACTGCACCCGGGTAATACCTTGTGCCTCTTAAATATTCAACGCTGCTTGCGTCCGCTTCGTCTTCGTTTGCTCTACTGTTTGCTAAAAATGCTGCACCTACAAATAAGTTAGAAACAATTTCTGAAAGCTGGCTTGGATTTTTTCCCAATATTAAGCTCACCAATATCGAAGCTCCGTAATATTGTGTCATTCGTTTTGTAGCGTGGCGTTTTTCCGCATGTGCAATTTCGTGGGCAATTACTCCCGCTAAAGCAGCTTCACTATCCAAATATTTCAACAAACCTGTATAAATATAAATATTACCTCCGGGTAATGCAAAAGCGTTCATTACATCTGGTCTATCAATAATTTCAATTTTATATTGAAATACGTTTTTCTTTTTTACTGAAGGAGAATTTAATATGTGTTGAAATATTCTTTCGTTTAAATATAGTTTCAAGGATGGATCACCTTTAAAAATAGGATATTCCTTTGCATTCGCATTAATTTCTGTAACAACTTGCTGTCCAAGCTGTACATCATCTTTATCCGTAAAAATATTTGCATTTTGCACAACGGTACAGGAAATAGAAAATACCGAAAAAACAATCATTAAAAAGTATGTTTTCATTCTTTTCATCTTTACACCCTATTTTTGTTTAGTATTTTACTATAATATTAACAACTTCATTTTAATTTTAGTTCGATAAAAACAGACATCAGATTTCAGACTTAAGATATCGAGGTAATATTTTGCCTCTTGTCGTGCCTGTGAATTAGATAAATCCGTCTCTAAATTCGTAAAAAAAATTTAACACCTACTAAATTTACAAAAAATAATTCAAAATAAATGATTTTTCAAACAGGAATGTTGGGAAAAAAGTTTAACGCCACAAAAAAACTATTGCGGAGAATAAAAATATTTACTAATTTAAACAACGTAAGAAAGGAAAAATGAAGGCATTATGTTTTTTGGTAATGCACCAATCAGGTAGTTATTTGAAAAAGAATTTTTAAACGATTTAATCCACAGTGTTTTTAAAAATCAAATAAATTTATAAAATTTATAATAATTTTAACTAAAAAAATTAACTTATTAAATTCAAGATAATCGTAAATTTTAATATAATAAATTAAATAGCATTGTGTTAAATATTTAACAGTCAAATTGAGGGAAATGAATGTCAGTTATCGTTCTTATACATATGTTATTTTAACTTGTTTTATTTAATCTGAACCGGATAAAGATTAGAATAAAATATTAATCCGCGGGGTTACTTTATTTATATGAAAAGCAATTATATTGACATTAAAAACAAACTTGAAGTGGGATATAATTTTAAAATTTCAAAATTCAAGGAACAAATAAAAAGAACTTTGCCCCATAAACATGAAGAATATTACGAATTAATCTTTTTGAATGAGGGGGAAGGTTTTCATAGTATAGAGTCTGAAAGATTTATGGTATCGGCTCCCGAATTTTATCTATTAAAACCCGGTCAACTACATTTTTGGCAGTTTACGTCAATCCCAAAAGGATTTGTAATATTACTAAAACATAGTGAATTTAATAATATTAATGAAGTAATTTTAATCAATTCCCTAAAAAAATTAAATGACACAAAAAGATTAAACATTCCTAAAGATAAATATCCTTTTTGTATTTTAGAAAATATATTAATTGAATATCAGCTTAATACTAATTATTCAAAAGAAATTATCCATGGATACCTGAGTGCATTATTTTCTAAATTGTTGCAAATTAAGGAAGAAAGGCAAACTGATTTATTCATTTACCACACCTTATACGATAGATTTGTTGAGTTGCTTGTAAAAGAATGTCCAAAACTTCACAAAGTTAATGAGTTTGCTGATTTATTACATACTACTCCCCAAAATTTAAATATAATATGTAAAAAGCAAACGGGTAAAAGTGCCGGAAAAATTATTACCAATCAAATTTTAACGGAAGCAAAAAGATATATATTATATTCCGAAAATAACATAAACGAGATTGCCGAAATATTGGCATTTACCGATGCATCAAATTTTATCAAATTTTTTAAAAAATATGAAAACATGACCCCCACCCAATTTAGGACTAAATTTTTTCAATAATACCATTTTTATATCAAATTTAACCATGCTCAAAATTCTATAAATCTTTACTTTTGTGAAGTACATATTAATAGGGTTACTTTATGGAAATTATTATAATAAGTTTTGCAGCATTTTCAACAGCCGTTTTAACGTTCTTTTCGGGATTTGGGCTTGGGACTATATTAACTCCTGTATTTGCAATATTTTTTCCTATAGAAATTGCTATTGCTCTTACGGGTGTGGTCCATTTCTCAAATAATCTTTTCAAAATTGCTTTAGTCGGCAAAAACACCGACCGCTTTGTTTTAATTCGATTTGGCATTCCTGCCATTTTAGCTTCTTTTGTAGGCGCTTGGCTTTTAATAAAAATAACTGTGTTGCCGGCTTTATATAAGTATGAACTATATGATAAAAGTTTTGAAATAACCCTCATAAAATTAATTATTGCTTTAATTTTAATTACTTTTGCGGCATTGGAAATATCGCCGTCATTTCAAAAAATTCAATTTGGAAAAGATAAACTTGTAATAGGTGGAATATTGAGCGGATTTTTTGGAGGATTATCAGGTATTCAAGGTGCAATACGCAGTGCATTTCTTATTAAAAGCGGACTTACAAAAGAAGCTTATATTGCAACAGGTGTTGTTATAGCTAGTTTAATTGATTTAACCAGACTATCGGTTTATGCATTCCGTTTTACTTCGGCTAACTTGCAAGAAAATCTTACTTTGCTTATTAGTGCTACTACTGCAGCTATTTTAGGAGCTTATTTTGGTAAAAAATTACTTAAAAAAGTTACATTACGAAGTATTCAACTAATTGTTTCTATAATGTTAATTTTAATTTCAATTGCCTTAGGATTAGGTTTAATTTGAGAGATATATTAAATAAATTAATAAAGCGATTGATTTGATGTTTTATAATTAAAGAAAATAAACGATATAACCATTTAATATCAAAGTATAAATTAAATTTACCAAAAATCAATAAATCAACTTTTGGGATTAAAATATTAAGAAATTGCTTTTGATAAAATAGAAAAATTGAGATGAGATAGATTAGAAACAAAAATTGAAAACTCAATATATAATTGAAGAAAACTTAAATAACTGTAAACATCGAAAATAAATAAATTAATATGTAAATTGTAATTTTCCAAAACTAATTAAGCTTGTTTTTCAAATTTTTGGTTTTGTAAAATAAAAATGTAAAAAACATAAAAAAAAGCTTTTAATTTTGAAATTAATTTATTAACATTACAATTAAAATTAATTAAAATACTACAAGCATGTAGCATATAATGAAATTACAAAAGACAACAGAATATTCATTGCGAATTTTAATATTTATGGCAAATAATCCGAAGCAAATTCATTCGGCAAAATCAATAATTGATCATTTAAATATTTCGGATAAGTACCTTAGACGAATAATTACACGTTTATCTAAATATGGATTTATTGAAAGTATACAAGGAAAAGAAGGCGGGTATTATTTTTCAAAACAAATAAATAAAATATTTATTAGCGAGGTGATAGATAAATTTGAAGGTTTAAATAAATTTGCCGGTTGTGTATTAGGGTTTCACGAATGCTCTAACGAAAATCCTTGTGCAATGCACTCAAAGTGGATGGGTATTAAAACGGAACTGATTAAAATATTAAACGAAACTAGCTTGGAAAGTTTAAAAATTGAAGATATAAAAGTTTTTTGATTTTTTTAAAACAATATACTACCTACAAGTAGTATATAAATTATTTATTTATAAACAAAATATAAAGGTAAACTATGAAAGAGAGCTTATTGGATAAGTTTATGAGTCGTAAAGGGCTTTATGTCTCTTTTTGGATCAGTGCATTATTTATGGTTAGCGCGTTAATTTACTACACTGCAAACTTACAAAAAGAAGTTCCCCCTATACCAAGAGTTGTTAAATCGGTAAGTGGCGAAGTTCTTTACACGTATGACGATGTAGTTGCAGGAAAAGGATATTTCCAGCAGTTTGATTTAATGGATTGGGGCACAATGCTTGGAATGGGGGCTTATATGGGACCCGATTTTACTACCGACTTTTTGCATTATAGAGCAGAATATCTTTATGATTATTATGCAATGGAGTTATTTGGCAAACTTAACAGAGAATTAACGGTAGTTGAACGAGGAGCAGTAAAGGAAAGAGTAAAAATTGATTTTAAAAAACAGACAGCCCTTTTAGAAAACACAACTGTTTATACTTCGGCATCTGCTTCGGCTTTTCATAAAAACAAGCAGTATTTAACCGATCTACTTGTAAATGGCGATAAATCAAGAGCTTTTCAAGGCGGAATTATTAAAATTGAAGAAGCCGAAAAAATTGCCGCTTTTGTTGATTGGTCTCAGTTAGTTGCTACATCATTACGCCCGAACACGAACAGAACTTGGTCAAATAACTGGCCTCCCGAACCTTTGTTGGATCAGGATGTATCATTTGAATCACATAAAATATCCCTTTGGGAATTTTTAATTCTTTGGACTTTAACCATTATTGTTGCATTTTTAACTTATGAATATTTGTTTAAAAAAGACCCTGATGACAAATTAGAAAAACCTTTGGTAATTACAAGCCTTTTTAAATCACAAGCTAAATTGATGAAATATATCCCGATAGTTGCAGGTTTGTTTTTTGTTCAACTAGTTATCGGTGGTTATTTAGCACATCTTTATACAGATCCGACACAAGATTTTCTAATTTCGCAAAAAATACTCCCTTTTAACGTACTTCGTTCAATACATACCCAGTTAGCCATTTTATGGGTTGCTGTTGGTTGGTTGGTAGGAGGATTATTAATTGCCCCATGGGTTGCTAATAAAGATCATAAATTTCCATGGTTAGTCGATATACTTTGGGTTGCATTACTTGTTGTAGCCGTAGGAAGTATGATTGGTCTATATTTAGGAGCAACAGGACAATTGAGAGAAACTTGGTTTTGGCTTGGAAATGAAGGACGCGAATTAATTAATTTAGGCAGATTGTGGGATATTGGGCTAGTTATCGGACTTGTATTTTGGTTTATTTTAATAATTTCTTTAATTAGAAAAGCAGCAACAAATAATCCTATTGTAAGTACCATAATCTGGGCTGCATTTGCTATTGCTACATTATACATGGCAGGTATGATGCCGGTTCATAAAGTTATGCCAAATTTTACGGTCGATGATTATTATAGATGGTGGGTTATACATCTTTGGGTAGAATTAACTTTTGAACTTTTTGCAGCAGGTGTTATTGCATTTTTTACCGTTTCACTGGGTTTAATCTCAAATAAAACTGCTGTTAGGGTTATGTTATTTGAGTTATTTTTAATTATGCTAAGCGGTACTTTAGGTGTCGGGCATCATTATTGGTGGCAAGGATTAGATGAATATTGGATTGCAATAGGCGGTATTTTTTCCGCACTTGAACCTCTACCTTTAGCATTAATGATTATTGAAGCGATGAAGAATTTAAGAGAGAAGAATCATTCAGGAGAAAAATTTGCTTTTGCAGTTCCTTTTATGTGGATTTCCGGTTCAGCATTTCTTAACTGGATTGGAGCAGGTTTTTTTGGTATGGTAATTAATACTCCTACTATTAGTTATTATTCACATGGTACATATTTAATTATGCCTCACGGACATGTTGCGTTATTAGGTGCGTTTGGATATATTTCCTTAGCTTTTGTTTATATGGCGGCAAGAACCAACTCTTTAGCCAAAAATTTAGTTTGGAATGAACAATTAAGCAAATATGGATTTGCTATTCTTACAATCGGAACGTTATTATTTGCAGTACCCACTTATATTATAGGTATGGAACAAACAAGAATTGCCCATGACTTAGGATACTTTTACGCAAGATTACATTCTGCTATAGAGCCACTAAAAAATTGGCTTTGGTTCCGGTTAATTCCTGATTCATTAATGATAATAGGCGGTGGATTAGTGCTTCTTGATTTGCTAATTAAATCTTATTTTGCAAAGAAAAACAATTAATTAAATAGGGCTGTATTAAAAGTTTTAAGTTACAGCCCAAATCTATGTACATTTTTGTTTTTATCCATAAAAATTTAATTTTATTATTCGTATGTTTAAAATTTCAACAAAATTACAATATTTCCTTTTACCCTTCAATTAGTACAACCCACCCCTAATCCCTAAAAATAAGTGTTAAATGTTGAATAAGTTCCGAGTCACTAGTCACTATTCACTTTGTGGCAACAACCACTTCCTATCCGCCAATCCCTAAAGGAATTGGCTATATTTTACACCTATTACAGCCAATAAATAAATTTCTGCAACCACAATAAAAAAAAAATAACAATAGTTTTCTGGGAATATTTATAAAATGGGTAACTAGGTTTTAAACTTAGCCCGCTTCTTTAGGGGCGGGCGGTGATTAAAGACATTCATTTTTCCGTTTACCCATGTTACAAAAATATCGCTCCTACGGAGCTAAAAGACGTTAGACTTTAGACTTCATATGTTAAATTATAAACGATTGACAAAAATTAATGCAAATTGGTTTTATCATGAAAATCCTTCTTCTTATCCTGAAAATCCTGGTTCAAAAGAATACCACAACCTATTCGCCAATCCCTAAAGGAATTGGCTATATTTTACACCAAATACAGCCAATAAATAAATTTCTGCAACCACAATAAAAAAAAATAACAATAGTTTTCTGGGAATATTTATAAAATGGGTAACTAGGTTTTAAACCCAGCCCGCTTCTTTAGGGGCGGGCGGTGGTACGCAACCCATGAATTCATTCATGGGGGCGAGGCAAAAGCAAAACCCAACCCATGAATTTATTCATGGGGAATTAAAACCAATGCCGCCTCTACGAGGCTTGGGGTTTTTCTTGTTTACCCATGTTACAAAAATATCACTCCTACGGAGCTAAAAGACGTTAGACGTCAGATTTCAGATGTTAGACTTGAGACTTAAGATGTTACATTATAGACAATTGACAAAAATTAACGATAATTGGTTTTATCCTGTAAATCCTTCTTTTTATCCAGAAAATCTTGTTCAGAAAAATGCTAAATGTTGAGTGTTAAGTGTTGAATAAATTCCGAATTCCGAGTAATTAGTCACTAGTCACTAGTAGCTGGTAACTAGTCACTTTTATCCTGCAAATCCTTCTTTTTATCCTGAAAATCCTGGTTCAGAAAAATGCTAAATGTTGAGTGTTAAGTGTTGAATAAGCTCCGAGTCACTAGTCACTAGTAACTAGTCACTAGTAGCTGAAGTCACTCTTCCCTCCCCAACATCTAAGAAGCTGCTTTAACATCTGCCGCTTTAGTTTCTGTTTTGGTTGTTGAACTGTCGGATGCTGCAGTATTTGGGCTTGTGGAAGAAGTGGGGGTACTCTTTTTAGTAGTATTATTCTTTTTATAATCCGTAATATAAAAACCTGATCCTTTAAATATTAAACCCGCACCGCTACCGATTAAACGTTTTACCGAACCGCCGCACTCCGGACAAACTTTTATCGGTTCATCAGTCATTTTTTGTAATTTTTCAAAAACTACTTCGCAGTCATTACATTTATATTCATATGTCGGCATAAAAACTCCATAAAAAAATATTTAGCATGTAAATTTAATGTTTTTTTACTATTAATAAATATCATACAATTTATTTAAAAAATTTATTAAATTTCATTATTAAAAAATAATTTGTTATCACTATGAAAAAAATTACACAAATTCTAACAATTTTAATATTTTCCTTGTTCCTAACCGGCTGTCTGGATTATGAACAAATTACAACCCTTAAAATTGACGGTTCAGGCGATATGTATATTCATTATTGGATGAAAGCAAACGAATATACTGATTCAACTATTATAGCAAAAGTTGGTATTTTTAACCCGGATTCAATTAAAAGCGAGTACACTTCACAACACTTAAACATAACAAATATCGAAGTTTATAAAGATGATAACGATAGTACGATTCATGCAAAAATAATGTTTACATTTAATAAAATTGATTCTTTAAACTTCACAAAAAAGTTTAAAGATATGAACTTTGTTTTTAAGCAAGTAGATAAAAAAGTAATGTTATTTTCGCAATATGTACCTGCATTTGCAACCGGTTTTGGAGTAAAAGGACAAGAATTTAAGATAATTTACACTTATTACATCCCGGGAGAAGTGTTATCACATAATGCAAACGAACATTCAAACAATCGTTTAACCTGGACATTCACTTTAGACGAGATAGGAACCGGTAAAACTATTTCGGCAACTTTCCGTCCCTTTAAACTAAAAGAAACACCGGATGCAATTTATTATGCAGCTCTTTTTGTAATTGTGGTTGTAATATTTTACTTACTTAAGAAGAAAAAATAAATAAACTTTCTATAATTTTAATTTCTTGTATGGGCTGTATCAAAAGTAGTTTATTATCGTTGTAAAGAGTAATTATATTGCAATAGATTAGATCATTATTCCTCATTAATTTTTAATCACACTCATCCCCTGTCCCCTTCTCTAAGATCTAGAGAAGAGGTGACGGCAATTTGCTATCCCTTGTACTATAATAAGTTACGGATATTTATCGGTGTTCGACAATTTGCCTAAAGCTGATTTACTTAGTGCATTATTCCCCCTCTCTAGAATTTAGAGAGGGGGTTAGGGGGTGAGTGTTCGCAACTTATTTTATAAAATTTAATCCCTTTTGATACTGCCCCTAAAAGACATTAAAACATGGATGTTAAACTAAAATTTTGTTTTATCATTACAATCCTTTGTTTTGTTTTAAACTGAAACCGCCTTTATTTTGGTGGTAAACTTTTCAAAATTAATTGAAATTTCAATAGGAGTAAATCGTTTGCCAAAAACTTCAATATCGGTGTAAGGGTCAAAATCTATTCCTAACAATTCAAAAATGTGTTCAAAACAATACTTTTTTGACATATAATAATCTTTATAATAGTTTAATATTGCTTCGTCAAAATTATATATTTGGTTATTTAACCCTAATTTACTTACTTGAATAAAACCGTTATTAGTATTTTGCAAAAATAAATTAAATATATCTTTTACAATATACTTTCCGGATATCTCGGTATAACTGCCCGCATAAATACCGCTCGGCGAAATTTTTAAGCAGTCAATTTTATCTCTAACTCCTTCAATATTATAATTAATAACGCTTTCGCTGTTAATAATTTTACAAGGTTTATTGTTTGATAAAAACGGATAAAATATTGCCTTATTATCCGAAACTAGTCCGGTTATGCAGCCGAACGTAAATGCAATACGTTTAATTAGTGTTCCAAAATTATCAATATCGTTAAAGACAAAATTAGCCCCGTTATAACTTCCGAAAATTCTTTCGTCAACATATATCTCATTTATATTAGTTACCGTAACTATGGGAGGTGTAACATTACTATTTACCGAAAAAAAATCAAAATCTGCAGATATGTTTAACTGAATATCGGGATTAACAAGGCGGTATATTCTTGTAATAAAATCAATTATGTTAAGGGGAATTTGATTAGAAGTTATATTTAATACCGAGTAATTTATTGCTCCGTTAATTACCGTATCTGTTTGATTAAGAATATATGAACGCGGTTTGAAATCACATTGTAATTGATTTTCTTTTTTATTGAAAGAAACAGACATTAAGTCAATACACCCAATAAATAAACATTCATTATTTACTTTTATTTCAATTACAAAATTTGAAATATTTACATTGTTACTTTCTATAAGATACATTAATATTAATTGTTCATCAATAAACGTACAGCTATATTCGGATAAAGCAAAAGAGTTTAATGTATCCGAATCTACCTTATAAATAATTTCGTTAGAGTTTATTATCTCAATTGGTAAATCTTTTGGACAGTTGTAAGTTAATATCCAGTCACTTTTCACTCCGTAAACTATACTAAGTTTAATTTCATATAACGTATTATTTACGGTATTTCCCTTAAAAATAAACTCATAACAAGTGTTTAATGCAAAAGTAATCATAAATACCTATTATTGTTTAAGTTAACTTTCTTAATTACTGCGTGTAAATCATATCCTTTTTGTTTAAACTCTACTTGCGGAATGTTTAATGTTATTTCTTCATTTCTTCTTAAATTACCATTCGATTTTAATTGTTCGTAATTTTTAATTGAATGATAATTTATTATTGCATTTTCTTCTACCGGTAATATGCCGTTAATAGGAATTGTATTAAAAACACCGTTTCCGTTAAACCCGGATGTAAATATATTCTCAAAACCGCCTAAAATTGTTTTCATTAATAAAGCTTTTGTTGTTGCTTCAATAAAGGTATTCACTAAAAGTTTGGTTAAACTATTAACTTTACCAAGCGGAATAATTGAATCCGCAATAGCCGATGATAAAACAGTTCCCGCTGTTCTAAATCCGGTTTTCATTGAATCAACTATCTGTTTTTGGGTTAAGTCAACTTTTTCTAATTCATAATAAAATTGTTCGGGTATAGATACCCCGTTAAAAGGAATTGAATTAATATCCAATTTACCTTTATAACCATAACCCGTATTTGGTTTAATTTCATATTTTTCAAGTTCTTTTTTATAACTTTCCTTTTTGTTTTTAATTTCTTCCGCTTCTCGTATTGAGTTATCACCGTAGTTTAATAAAATATCGTAATCTTTAATACTTTTTTCAATTTCATAATCACTTTTAATTATTTTATTTTTTAATTCAGATAAATCATATTTTAAAGTATTAATTAATTCCGTTATCTCAGGTAATAATTTTTTTTGAGCATCTGATAAAGAATTATCATTTTTTAATGTCGTAATTACTTCGTCAATTCGTTTAATATCGGCAGCGTTAGAAATTTCCTTAATTTTAATAATTTCATAAAGCGAACTTAACTTAAAGTTAAGCTCGCTTAAATCACTATTTATGTATTTACTTTTATCTTCCATTATCCACCTTTTTATTGTACTTAATAAAAAGTAGCTTATTGTTTAATATTTCCCTACGTTTTTCATATTCAAAATAAAACACACGCGTTAAAGATGATTTTTCAATTGCTTTAGCTTCCGTAAAACTATTATTACTTAAAAACGAAATCCTTAACTCTTTATGATCTTTAATATCGCTGATAAATATTTTGTCTTCTCTATTAAAAACAAGTTTTCTATATTCTTTTTCGGCGGAGCTTTCGGCTAAATCCAGTTCTTTAAAAAGCTCCGTCATTCGGCTAAAAAATCGTTTCTCCGTTTTACTATATCTTCCTTAAGTAACTTTTTAATTACTTTTAATTCCCCTTTCAAAAAGTTGAATTTAGTAATTTCCAAATTAACCGAACATGGTTTTAACACAATAGAAAATATTCTATTTATATCTACGCTTCCGGAGTTTCCCGCTAAAGAATTCACAATAATTTCATCTTCTTCCCAAGTTATTTCTCCGTAATCTTTTAAATAAAATTTTTCGTTATCAAATTTATATGTTACTTTATTTTCCATTCTAAAGCTCCTTAATTAACTATTACAAGATTGTTTATTCCCGTTTCGTTTAACTTTCGGTTCAATTGCGAATATGTTTCCGGAAATAGCAACCTAAATTTATTCTTTAATAAATAAAGGATTAAACTACTTCCTTTCCCTTGCATTAAGTGTGTGTAATTATACTGAAGAGAATCCCTTTTATTTCCGAGATAAACAGAAATGTTTTTATTTCTATCTTTGCCACATAAAACAAAAAGCCATTGCTCGTAAAGTTTATATATTTCGGGGGTTATATTATTGTAATTTGAATTTATAAAATCAATCATAAGTTTAGCTTGTGTGCAATAAAACTTAACAAAATCTAAGTCTGTTCCTCCTATAATACCAAGGTTATAACCGTAATCAATACTTTCTTCCCTGTTTAAAAATACGGAATTATTATAACCCTTTTCCGATAAAGTATTAACAAGATTATTATAATAATTATTGTTGCTAATACTAAAACCTTCAATTGATTGAACAATAATTTCCGGAATATTGATAATTTCCTTAAATAAATAAACGTCATATTCCAAATAAATAAACGGTTCAATCTGTTTATCCATCGCAAATATTTTAGGATACATGAACAGATTAATGTTAATATTTGTAATAGTATCAAAAGAACAGTCCACTTCGTCAAAAGGTAAATTTAATTCGTCAATTAAAAGTTTTTTACCTGCGGTATCGGTTACTAATATTACTTTGGTAAAATATTTTTTTGCAAGGCTAACCGAAAGCCCCCATGAGTATATAAATGCGGCATTGTTAACATAAATTTTTTCATTGTTTAATGCCGGTTTTGTGTAATATGAAAATAACGCATTCATTTAATTAATTCCTTATAATAAGTTTTCGATTCCTAAAGTATCTTGGTTAATATTATCTTCGGGAGTTATTTCAATTTCCCATGGATTTGTTAATTGACCCCATGGGTTGCCGTCAATAACATCCTTTATATTATTTACGTATTTTGAAGCCGTTAATAAAATCGGGGCTTTATTCTCTCCTACATTCAGCTCTCCGCTAATATTTAAACGAACGTTTTTAATATATATACTTAACGGATGCAAATTGATTGTGCAAAATCTGTTTTTCAGCTTTTCGTATTCGTAAAGAGAATAAAATTGTAATGCTTTAATTTCGATACTAAAATTATAACCAAGCTGTAATTCTGATTTATCTAACAAGGTTACACTATTTGCGGGGAATTTTATTTTAATGCTCCCCTCTTCTATGTATCCGGCTTCGGTTGAAAAGTTTTCATCTTCAATTATAATAATTGCCTTTTCAACCGGCTTTTTAATTATTCTATCGGAATTAACCGAAATAATTGGGTTTTGTAAAGACATGTTTTCACCTTAATAAATTAGTTTGTAAAATAGACCTATTCCTATTCCGTAAGTTAACTTTCGGTCATTTGTTAATAATCCTCCCGCAAATAAACCTAAACCGAATTTGTTTTCATTTTGGCTTACTTTATTTATGTTTAAGCTTTCGGTTTCCTTGTATATTTTATTTTCACTAAACAATATCGAATTAAATCGGTAATTAAATTTTGCATTATCACTAAGTTTTATGTCGCTTATATATTCAGTGTTTAAATTGATAATTCCCTTAGGTTTGCCTAATGTATCAGTAATTAAAAAGGATGTATCGGCATAAGCGGCATAAATAGTATCAGTTGTACTAACTGCCGTATCTGCTATGGGTAAAGTTTTATTTACCGTATATTTATAGTTTTTAGCTTTTACCGAAATATTTTTTTGTATTGATGATACAACAACATTTTCGGTAATAACTTTTTCGGATTTAATTTCTTTGTTTTCTATTTGTTTTTCCGGTTTACAAAAAATAATTATTAGAAATAAAAGTATTATTACCAGAACAGAAACAATAATTATTTTTGTTTTTAAATTTAGGTTCATTTTCCCCTCATTCCTATAAGCTGTTTTAAATGTTGTAAATTAAACGCAGGAGAAACATCGGTTTTATCATTCCTAACATTGCAATGCGATATTATACCACGGAAATTATTTAACAAATCAAAATTAAAATCTAATTTATCATAAACTACCTTTGGTATATTAAACTTATTGCAAAGATATATTATTAATTCAACCACCGAATTAAACTGCTCTTTAGAATACTCAGCCCAATATTTAACCCCTCTCCACTCATATTCAAATACATTACCCAAATATTTATTTTTGCCGTTAAACCAAAAATAATTGTCATCCTTAAATGTCAAAGCTCCTTCGTTTGCTATCTCAATTCCTATACTGTTAATATTATGGCATTTTGCCGCTTTTCCGCCTAAGTGGTACGACCAATATTTCGGATCAAAGTATTCGTATATTTTGCCGTCTTTATCAACAACGTACGCCGTAGCAACCTTTTTACCGTCATTACACCACCATTCATAAACCCCTTTTTCGTTTTTTGAAACGGTATGATGAAGTACTATATGATTTTTCTGCTTTAAGCCGTATTGCTCATATTCTATTTTACTATATTCGCTTAACGGTAAAGTTTTTTTAATTATCAACATTATCAATCTCTCCGTTAAAGTTAAAATCAATAGGACTAATTACGTTTACTTTAAATCTGTAATTTTCATACTCATCTTGTTCAATCACCGAAATAGAAGAGGGCATAATATAATTTATACCTAAACCGTCAGCGGTTTTTAACCCGCTAATTTCATTTAATATTAAGTCTATATAATCATTCAGCTTTGTTTTATTATTTTCTTTAATAACCCCTAATATTTCAATATTTATATAACGCTTAAGAAAAAACAACTTGTTGTTTTTAGTTAAATTTTCGCTAACTTTTTCTCCTTTATAAGTTATAAATAAAGCACCGTTAACATTAGCGGTTTCCGTTTTATCATTTATCTCAACTTTTAACTTGAAATCATTTTCGTATGCAGAAAAAGCACTATTTAGCTTTAATTTTATTTTTGTCAGTACTATGTTTATCGAGCTATTCATTAATTCCTCTCATAAATAAAATATCTGTCTTGTTTAGTTTTATTTGATAAATATTTTTGGGATGTGTCATAATCATAAACAAGCAATAGATTCCCTAATGCAATATCTTTTAACTGCAAAATTCTATTATTATAATTATTTAATATCCCTGTAGGAACTTTGCTTAAAAAACGTCTTTTGTATAAATAATATTTTGATAAATCTCGTGCAACGGTTTTAATAATTGGGGGAATATTATTTATATCAATTTGAATTTTGTTATTTAAGTAAAAATCTATTTCGGTTTTTGCATTATTTATCTGATCAATTATCCTATCGCTAAAAATATTTTCACTATTTAGGTTAATTAAATTCGGATCAACATTTTCATCATTCACAAGTTCTATAAGAGTGTTATGTGTAATGTCATTTATTAAATCATTTATAGAACAATACATAATATCTCCGTTAATAAAATTCCCGAGCTTATTCACAAATATTTTAATGTTGTAATATGCTCGGGATAAGATTATTGAATAATTATTCCTTTTAATGCGGCTACAGCACGATTATTTAACAAACATAAATCCGCATCAAGCTCCACGTTATCAACATAATGGTTATTAACCAATCCCAAATCATCAATGTTTAACCCGTTGCTTGTACCTATAGTTAAATCTTTCTTTTCACCAAATCGCATTGCATAAATAGTGGTAGCATTATTAAATTCCCCACATAATTCGTTTGCGGGAATAATTAAATTACCTACCGAGTTATAACCGCCCGATCTAATAGGCACACCGCCGAAATAAGGGATCATATTACCGAAATCATTTTTCTGCCAATTAATATACTCGGCTGCTATAGTTGTTAGGCGTGTCCATACATCCTCATTCATATATAAAACTTGGGCACCGCCGTCAACCATTGTTATTAGTTTACGTAATTTTTCCAAAAATATTTGCTTAGATAAAGAAGCTTGGTCCGAGTTTCCGGCTTCAACCAATAGACCGTTTTCATCTGCCGTAATTATCTGTTGAGCAGGAATAATTGTACCTAAACCGTTCCAAGATTTTGGGTTTGTGCTTGTTTTACCGTTAAAAAATTCATGCTGAAAATTTTTACCAAATTCTTCCGCAAAATTAATTAGTTGTCTTGCCCTCTCGCTACTTATATCTCCGGCTCTTCTTTCATGAGCTTTATCAACTTCAACCTTATCACCAAATATTTTAAGGTTAACGGAACCGAAAATCGGAGATACTTGGTTTGCAGCCCAGTTATCGTTTATTGCTCTAAACTGTCCGCCGGTTGCCGAAGCTTTTTTACGCGGCATATCGCTATTACCTACAATTCTATAAAACTCGGCATATTCCAGTATTGTAGAGTATTTTTTCATATTTTGAATAAATGTTGCCGTCTTAATATCTTGTGATGATATTTGATTTAGTCTCATATTTTTCCCCTTATATTTTATATGTGTTTGCTATTAAAGTTAATTCGTCTGTAAGTGAATCTTCTATCGGTTTTGTAACCGTTTCGTTATAATTAATTACTATTCCGGAAAGATCTATTATCTCGCCCAAAAGGTTAAACATGTTTTTATTATAAGCGGAATAATCGTTTGTCGGTTTAGTTAATAAATTACTTAATTCGGTAAATTTGCTTTTTACGGCAGGGGTTATTTTTCCGGTTTCTGTTAAACGTTCAAGCTTAAACATAAACGCGGATTTTTCGGCTTCAATGTTTTGTTGTTCTATTTTTCTTTTCAGCTCGTTTTCCAAATCATAAGTATGTTTATTATTCTTAAGCATCTCATCAATTTGTTTGTTTATTATTTCCAATTCTGCTTCAATTCTAAATAAATCGCCGTCAGTTTCAAAAGTATCACTTTCGTATAACGGTTCGGAAAAAGAATAATTGGTTACTTTATTATTCTCTTCGCTAAACTCAAATTCGCCTAAACCTTTTACTGCCGGTTCTATTCCGACCGGTAAAAAGCCGAAGTGATTTATTGAGCCGTCATTATTAAAAGAAATACTTCTATTGGGAAATGCTCCGTTTTTAACCATATTTTTAAAGCTTTGTGATACATTTCCGGGCAATGCATAAAGTGTATCTCCTACACGTTTTACTTTTTCAACAAAACCTAATATCGGCAAGTTATCCCCCGGATGTCCTATTACAATCGGTCTTTTCTCCTCCTTGGTTAGTTTATTATAGTTGTTTACCGCATTATCTACTTCTTCACTCGTCCATATCTTCTCTCTTCCGAGCGAATCGGTTTGTGCTCCTGTTTTGAAAAACGGGATCCATTTCATTTGGTTTCTCCTATTTGGTTAAAAGTTACGATTCAAAACTAACCCAACAAAAAAACTTACTCAAAGAAACGGTTCAGCGAACGGTTACCGGAACCGTTCCGTGAATGGTTTCCGGAACGGTTTACTAAACGGTTCCATGAACGGTTCATATGACACGGTAATTTTTTTAAGTTAGATTTGCACACAAAAACGGAGTTAGGATGGAACAATCTATTATTAGTTCGGCACTTGCCAACGGAGGAATTTCAGCTATACTTTTAGTTATTTGGTATTTTACCGTCAAGTATTTTTCTAAACAACACGAAGATACTATTAAGTTTAGCCAGGAGCAGTTTAAACAAAGTCTTGACCAAAGCAGTCTTAATTTTGAAAAAGCATTGCTGCAAAATCAAAATGCAATAGATAAACTTTTTATAGTATTGCAAGAAGATTTGAAATATAAAGAACATATTGCCGAAAACTATACAAAGCTTGAAAATAAAATTGATAACAATATTAAAGATCTTTGTAATTAAGGAGCGTTATGAGTGAACTTGAAAGATTTGAAGCAAAAGAATTATACGTTGAAGAAGGTTTAGGAATAAATACTATTTTCGGTATTTTTGAAGAAAAATTTCCCCTTCGTGTTTTATACCGATGGCGTAAAGAAGATAATTGGGATAAAGACAGAATTAATTACCGGAAAAAAGATTTACCGTTAAAGGAAGAATTATATCAACTGGTAAAAACTGCCATTGCTCAAGCAAAATTAAACCCTACTCCTCAGCAAATTTCTGCCGTTTCTAAAGTGCTGTGGGCATTATTAACTGCAGTAAAAGAAATTAAAGGTGAATTATATTTCGATTCCGAACAAAAAGGCGAAACAATTAGCAGCAATACAATAAAGAAAATTGAAGAAGAAATTTTGGGAATTTAATGCGTAACGACAAATATTTTTTAAAATATCAACAAGATTGGTTAAACGATAATTCGCTGGTCAAAATATGGGAAAAGAGTCGCCGTATAGGTGCTACTTATGTGCAATCCTACGAAGATGTGAGGGATTGCTTATATAAAAAAGTTCCTGCGGTATGGTTCAGTAGTGCTGATGAAAGTGCTGCAAGAGAGTATATTATATATTGCACAAAATGGGGCAAACTTTTTAATATCGGTTCATCAGATTTTAACGAATCAATTTTTGAAGAAACCGATGTAAAATCACTATCAATTAAATTTACTAACGGAAGCCGAATTACCGCACTATCCAGTAACCCTAAAGCATTTCGCTCAAAAGGGGGCAAAATTGTACTTGATGAGTTTGCCCACCACGATAATCAACTTGAATTATGGAAAGCCGCAAAACCTACTGCCGTTTGGGGTTATCCTATTCGTATAATTTCAACACATAACGGAAAAAAATCGCAGTTTTACAAATTTATTGATAAAATAAAAAACAACAAACTTGATTGGTCTTTACATACTACATCTATTTATGATGCCGTTAATTGTGGTTTGGTAGATAAAATACTAAATAAAAATACAACTTCGTTAGAAAGAGAGGAATGGATAAAAAGGCAAAAAGAAGATTGCGTTGACGAAATAACTTGGAATGAAGAATTTTGCTGCAATCCTATTGATGAAAGTACGGCATTTTTAAGTTATTCACTTATCCATAATTGCATAGATTCTTCACTAAAAAATTCGGAAATACTTAATGCTGATTCAACCTACTTTTGCGGTTTTGATATAGGTAGAAGAAATGATTTATCTGTAATAACGTTAATAGAAAAACAAGGGACAAGTTTTGTATTATCTCTTCAAAAGATATTTGAAAACACAACTTTTAATATACAAAAAGAATACCTTTTTAATTTGATGCAAAACTTTAACATTGTAAAAACCGCAGTTGACGAAACCGGCATAGGGATGCAACTTGCCGAAGATTTAACTGAGAAGTTCGGCAAAAATAAAATAATCCCGGTTTATTTTACAAATAGAATTAAAGAAGAACTTGCCTATAACATGTTAATGTACTTTCAAGACGGGAATATTAAATTACCCGACAATATCGAATTGAAAGAGGATTTACACTCCGTACAAAAAAGCGTACGTAATAATTCCTCAATATATTTTGATGTTAACGATAACGAAATTAAAGGGCATGCAGATAGATTTTGGTCCCTTTCTTTAGCCCTTTTTGCAGCTAAAAACAACTTTTCTAACTTAATAAATATTTATACAAAAAGCATTAATACGTTATTAGATAATAATTATAAAGGAGTTTATTATGTTTAAGTTACCTAATTTTTCCAAATTTATTAAAAAGAAAAATAAAGTTTTATCTCAAGAAATTATCAGTCGAAACAATTACCTAAATGCACTTACATGGATTAACTATTTACCCGATCCCGACCCCGTACTTAAAAAATTTGGCAAAAATATTTCCGTTTATAACGACTTGCTAAACGATGACCATTTACACGCCTGCATAACTAGAAGAAAAATGGGCGTAAAAAGCATGGAGTGGCGTTTAGTTAAAACAAAAGATACAACCGATAATGATTTTGAATTGATTAATAAAGCTATAAACAACTTAAACGAAAATAATTGTAGAATTAAAGATATTATTTCAAAAGCTCTTAATCCAATTTTCTTTGGTTTTTCGGTGTTTGAAATTATATGGGAATATAAAAACGGTTATATCCTTCCAAAACATATTACGGAAAAACCCCAGGAATATTTTTCGTTTGATTACAATAATAATCTAATTTATAATAAAGGCGATAAACCTATTAGTTTATCTATGGATAAATTCAAATACAAATTTATACTTCTTCAAAACGAAGCAAGTTTTACAAATCCTTACGGTGAAAAAGCTTTAAGTAAATGTTTTTGGAATATTACACTGAAAAAGGGGGGATTAAAATTTTGGTCAATATTTGTTGAAAAATATGGAATGCCGTTTATACTAGCCAGACAACCCCGTTCGGTTTCCGAAAACGATTCAATAAATTTATTAAACAAGTTAGATGATATGGTGCAAGATGCAATTGCCGTAATTCCGGATGATTCATCGGTTGAATTTAAGGATGCAAAAAACGGTTACAGCGGCGATATTTACGAAAAATTTATTAACGCACAAAATAATGCAATAAGTAAGGCAATTTTAACTAATGTTTTTTCTACCGAGTATCAGTCAAAAGGGGGTTATTCAACAGCACAAGCCGGTTTTGAAAGTGAACGTATGCTTGCCCAAGATGATAAAGATTTTCCCGAACAACTTTTTAACACACTATTTAAATATGTTATTTTACTTAATACGGGAAATGTTTATTCCCCGCTATTTAAACTTTTTGAAGAAGACCAAGCTAAAAAAGATTTTGCCGAACGAGATAATTATCTTGGCAAATATGTTAAATTTAACAAACAATATTTCCATAGGGTTTATAATATTCCGTTGGATGAGTTTGAAGTGGGAGGGAATGAGTGACGTGTTACTAGTGACTAGTTTTTGAGTTACCGGCTACCGGTTACCAGCTACCAGCTACCAGTCGCTTATCACTCTTAACAGGTTTTAGACTCGGAGAGTCGATATTATTGTAACAAACTAAATACAAGAGATTTTTAGCCCCGTCAGGGCGGTATTATTGTTTTGTCACCCTATTTCAGGACTATACAGTATCACTTTTCCATTGTTCCACCGTTATTATAATAATGTCACCCCTACGGGGCTTTAAGTTATTGTATTTCCATTAGTTACAATAATTTCGCCTCGCTGAGGCTCTTTTTTAGTGTTGAGTGTTAAAGGTTTAGTGTTAAATAAAATGCTGGTAACTAGTAGCTGTTAGCTAGTAGCTAAATCCCCCTAAAAAAAATGCCCACCCTTTTGGGGCAGGCACTATATCACTTTTTCACTATATCACTTTATCACTTGTTACACGTCACGCGTCACTTGTCACCGGTTACAATTTAATCCGTTTAAGAGTAGTAGGATTTGTCAATTCTCTTAAAGCATCTTTTAATATCCAACGAGCCGCTTTATTTTCTGTTTCTTCCAAACATTGTATTGTAAAATCAACTGTTATATTATTTAGGTTTTTGCTTCTTTTACCGATTTGTCTTAAAGCCCAATTAACTGCCTTTTTTACAAAGTTTCTCTCATCCGTTAAAGCAGATTTTATAATAGGCAGCATATCAATAAACTTTTGATCATCCCATTTTTTTTGATGCACCGCAGCAGCAGCCATTGTTGCAAAAGCAGCACGTTTTACAAATTCTTCTTCTCTTTTATGCCATTCGTAAATCTTCTTTTCACAAAAACTACTATTTGCAATTAAATACATACAAGTTAAATCGCACACATCCCAAGAATCAAAATCAAGAACCCATCTATCAAACTGAGTTTCTTCCATTTTATCAAGTTCATCAATTAATATAGCCATAATTCTTGCTTCATGGTAACCCGTTCCCCATAAATCTAACGCAACTTTATGACTTTTTTTTACTCCTTTCGCAATTTCTTTTAATATCTTAACAGAAACACCAAAAGCCTTAGACGTATTTATACCAAATCTACTCATGCCCGATTTATTCTTCTCATTAGTATGAGTTTTAATTTCCTCAAGTATACTTTTCGCATCTCGCTCATTTTTAACAACTTTAGCCATTACTTAACCTCAAATTTATATAATCGTTCTTCAGGATCGGAAACTAAATACAAATATTTATTATCTTTATCTAATGTTATACCTTCAATTTGTTTTAAACTAACTTTATATTTTTGGATAGGATTCCCCTCAACATCGCATTTAATTACCATATTACTTTCATCACTGCAAATCCACAAATTATCGTTTTTTGAGTCATAATAAATATCAGATAAATCTTTCGAAAAATTAAGCGTTTTTTTGTTTTTGATATTAAAATTATTGTCTAATGTCAACAAAACACACGGTTTCTTTTCATTAACAATGTAATATCTATCTCTTTTACTATCATAAGCTATCCCTTCAAAACCGCTGTTACTTTGCCCGGGGAAATTTATTTTAACCCTTTTTAATTCTTTTCCCTTATTGTTAATTAATATAATTTCTCGTTTTTCTTCTTGTATTACACAAAGTTTATTTTCCTCAACTACGGTAATACCTTCTAAATCAACTGCATCAATAACAATTTTTTCAATAAGTTTACCATTCAAGTCAGTTTTATAAACGGTTGCGTTACCGTCGCTAACCATCCACAAATATTTATTATCGTAACTAATTACACAACCGCTCGGTTCGGGAACTTTAAGTTTAAATTCACCTATTTTTTTCATTTTTTCAGCACTAATAACAAGCATCGAAATTAAAAATAGTAGGACTAAGAAATATATTTTTTTTCTAAACACCTTACTCCTCCGGGTACTCGGTCAGAAATACTATTCCTGCAATTAACCAACCACGATTAGTTGAATAACAATCATTTAGTCTTAATAAATATTTTTTCCCATTGCTAAAAAATACAATATTTACATACAAATATTTAAATATTTCTGCTTTCCCGCCCCGATATTCAACTTTATCAAATCTTGCATTTTTGAAGTCAATATTCAATTTTTTAGCTTCTGCTTTAACTTCATCAAAGTTATTCAAAGTTTGTTCGGCTAAAAGCGGAATATCTTGTTTGTATTTTTCTATATATAATTGCTTTTTCTTTTCAGAAAAATTTGTACTATCCAACATGTTTATATAATCATCTGCCGTCATAATATACTTTTTAAATTCGGCTTTATTATTATTCAAGAAAGCATTATAAATGGTTTTCCCCAAATGCTCAGGTGTGTCATTCCCTTTATAACTCGGCGAACAATTAACAGTAAAAAAGATAAACAACAAAACTATTATTTTTTTAATCATACAAATTCCGTAGTTAATTTTTGTTAATTTTTAAGTGTATAAATATACAAATTATTTTGGTTTTAGTGAAACGGTGGAAGAGTGATAAAGTAGAACAGTGCCAAATCCCAAAACGGGAAAGGAGAAGAGTACTTTATTTGTCTATCGTCTAAAATCTATCGTTTGTTGTCCATAAATTTAGGTTTTAGTGAAATATTAAAAAAGTTTATTTGTTATATTTAAATATAGGGGATGTATCAAAAGTGGCTGTTAAGATAAACTAGTCGCGTTTTGAGATTAAAAACTCACCCTCATTCCCTCTCTTGGAAAGAGAGGGATGACGCCTATATTTATATAACCTATTGTATTAACACCCGTTAACCGGCTATAAAAGGTTATTAATTCCCCTCTCTTATTCAGTATTCAGATCAAGAGAGGGGTTAGGGGTGAGTTCATTTTTGCCTTAAATATTGTTTTGATACAGCTCCGAATAAATATTTTTATAAGTATCAATTAAAATATAACATATATTTGTTTTGATACAGCCCAGATTCAATATTTACAATAAGTTACATATAAAAAATTGATACATCGCCGGCACCTTCACGAATTACTTCGGGCTCTTCGGCGCTTAAATCAACTATACTACTCGGTTTACCTTCCAAAGCTCCGACCGAAAGCATTAAGTCAACTTGATAATCAAAAACTGCTTTTATTTCGTTAGGATCAAAATAATTTTCTCCTAATCTATTTGTTACGCTAGTACTAATAATAGGGTTGCCTAACTCTCTAACTAATGTTAAAGCCACTTCGTTATCAGGTACTCTAATACCAACGGTTTTACGTTTCGTCCAAAGTTTTTTAGGCACCTCTTTTGCTGCGGGTAAAACAAATGTATATGGTCCTGGTAATAATTTTTTCATCGTTTTATATGCATAGTCCGATACTTTAGCATATTGGGCAATATCTTTTAGATCGGGACACATAAAACTAAACAACTTTGTATTGCTTTCGTTTTTAATAGAATAAATCCTCTCTAACGCATCCTTATTAAAAATATCGCACCCAAAACCATAAACAGTATCAGTAGGGTAAATAATTACACCGCCGTTTTTTAAAACCTCTACGGCTTTATTAATGTATCTTTGTTGCGGTGTTACCGGGTGTAGTTCGTAGAACTCCATTATTACTCCTTTTTTATTTTAATAATTGAGCTTAATGTAAATTACCCGAATACGGGAATATTTGCATTACAATTTAATAATGTTAATGAAAATGTCAATAAAAATCGTAAATTTAAATTAAAAAAATTTAATAAAATTATGTTAAAAAAAATATCTAAACCGGTAGTTATTTTAGGATTGGTAAGCTTTTTTACCGATTTTGCAAGTGAAATGTTATACCCCGTTACTCCCCTATTTTTAACTTCAATTTTAGGCGCTTCAATGGTATCAGTTGGTTTAATTGAAGGATTTGCCGAGATTACCGCAGGGTTATTAAAAGGTTATTTCGGAAATTTATCCGATAAATTGGGGAAGCGATCTATTTTCGTTGTTATAGGTTACGGTTTATCGGGTTTAGTTAAACCGTTACCGGGTTTAATTCAAAATATTTTTACCGTTTTATTAAGTCGTGTTACTGATAGAATTGGGAAAGGGATTAGAACTGCTCCCCGCGATGCTCTTTTGGCTTCCTACGCCGAAGGGAATACCGGTGCAGTTTTTGGTTTCCATAGAAGCATGGATACTTTGGGGGCTGTTTTTGGTCCTATTACGGCATTGATTATACTTTATTTTATTCCTCAAGGTTATAAAACTATTTATCTAATTTCAATTATCCCTTCAATTTTTGCAATATACTTTACTTTAATTGTTAAAGATAATAAAGGAAAGAACAAAACTAAATCTAAGATTGGATTTATCGAATTCTGGAAAAATTCCGGGCGACAGTTTAAAGTGCTGTTTTTTGTATTAACTGCATTCTCCTTGTTTAATAGTAGCGATGTCTTTTTAATTCTAAAATCTAAAGAAATTGCCAAAAGTGATACAATAGCTATTTTAGGATATGTTTATTATAACTTTGTATACGCACTTCTATCTTACCCAATAGGTATACTTTCTGACAAATTTGGTAAAAAGAAAATTTTTATATTAGGGTTATTTGCTTTTTCCATTGTGTATTTGGGGTTTGCTCTGAGCAGCGGTTTTATGTTTATTTGGATACTATTTTTAGTATACGGATTTTACGCAGGGGCAAGTGACGGAGTAGTTAAAGCTTGGATAAGTGATTTAATTCCTGATAATTTACGTGGTACCGCGATAGGAATAATTACTACCGGAATTAGCTTGGCAACAATGGTGGGAAGTGTACTTGCAGGTTATTTATGGGATTTAACCGGCGGAGCCTTTTTACCATTTATTCTCTCTTCGATTGTAAGTTTTTTAGTCGCATTATTTTTGCTTAAATTTAAGTAGATTTTGTTTTTTTTTATTGTAGTATTTATTTATTTTAGAATTTAAACTTTTATTAAATCAGGACACAAAGATGAAAAAGGCTAAAAAATCAATTCCTGTTACATCTTGGAACAACGATCTATTTGAATTAAATTGCGTTTACACATTTAAAAATTATAACTTAAAAAATGTAGTGGAACCCTCTGAGGCAATAGTAACACTTACTATTAATTATAACACTTTTACAAGTACCGCAAACGAAGATGATTTATTTAAATATGTAGATGAAGTAAAAAACGTTGCCGAAGATTATAAAGATGCAATAAAATTAATAAGCGAAGCAATGATTGAAGAATTTATACCCGAAAGAATGATTCTTGAAATTAATGTCACAAATTCTAAAACTTGCGATAAACAATACAGAATGCACTATGATTTAAAGGAAGATGAAGAAGATTTAGGATTTAATAATTTTTTTGATGACGAATACGAAGATGATTATGATGAATTTTTTGAGGAAGAAGAAGAATTAGATTCAAGTCATTTACGCCTAATTAAAGATAATAAAGAGGAAAAAAGCCAAACTAAAGGCAAGAAAAAAGATAAAAAGAAAAAGTAAGACTTATTTACAAACATTGTTATATAAATGAGGAAAAACTATGGCAAAAAAAGAAGTAATTAAAAGAAGTTGGGCTGAACCATTTAAAATTAAAATGGTAGAGCCTATTAAGATGACAACAAGAGAACAGCGCGAAAAAGCTATTAATGAAGCGGGTTATAATACTTTTTTACTGAAGAGTGAAGATGTTTATATTGACTTATTGACCGATAGCGGCACTAATGCAATGAGCGATTATCAATGGGCAGGAATGATGTTAGGTGATGAAGCTTATGCAGGCAGCAGAAACTTTTACTATTTGTGGGATAACGTAAAAAAATTCTATGGCATGCCTTATTTTGTTCCTACTCATCAAGGACGTGCAGCCGAACATATGATATCAAAAATATTGATTAAACCGGGTGATTATGTTGCAGGTAATATGTATTTTACAACTACACGTGCACACCAAGAACTTTGCGGTGCTACATTTGTTGATATAATTATAGACGAAGCACATGATTCTCAAAACCTACATCCTTTTAAGGGAAATGTAGATATTCAAAAATTAGAAGATTTAATTAAAAAAGTAGGTGCTAAAAAAATCGCTTATTTAAGTATTGCCGGTCCTGTTAATATGGCAGGCGGTCAACCGTTTAGCATTGCAAACTTGAAAGAAGTAAAAGCAGTTTGTAAAAAGAACGGTATTAAAATGTGGTTTGACGCAACACGCGCAACCGAAAATGCGTATTTTATTAAAGAACGTGAAGACGGATATCAAGAAAAAACTATTAAAGAAATTTTAAAAGAAATGTGCTCTTATTTTGACGGTTTATGGGTAAGCGCTAAAAAAGATTTAATGGTTAATATAGGCGGTATTTTAGCTACACGCGATAAACACGTTTATGAAGAAGCTCGTAACATGGTAGTATTATATGAAGGATTGCATACATACGGAGGTTTAGCAGGTCGTGATATGGAAGCTATGGCTCGCGGTATGGAAGAAATGGTTGACTTTGATAACATTAAAGCTCGTATTGGTCAAGTTGAATACTGCGGTAAAAAATTAATGGAATATGGTGTTCCAATCGTACAGCCAATCGGCGGACATGCTGTATTTTTAGATGCAAAAAAAATACTTTCCCACTTAAAACAATACGAATTCCCTGCTCAAACATTGGCTTCCGAAATTTATTTGGATAGCGGTGTTCGCGGTATGGAGCGCGGTATAGTATCATCCGGAAGAAACAAAGAGACAGGTGAACATAACTTCCCTAAATTGGAATTAGTTCGCTTAACTTTCCCACGCCGTGTTTATACTCAAGCTCATATTGATGTTGCAGTTGAATCTATTGCTTATGTTTTTGATAACCGCAAAGCAATTAAAGGCTTAAAAATGGTTTACGAACCTAAATATTTAAGATTCTTCCAAGCAAGATTTGAAAAACTTTAATCAGTTTTATAAGTATTTTATAAACCCCTCAATTTCGAGGGGTTTTTTATTTTAAATCAAACCTGCCTACGGTAAGTTTACTCTTTTAATAAAATTAACTAACAAAATAATTATTACTAAATTATGTATTGGCAAATAAAAATTTTAATCTTTATTTTTAAACTGTAATTTTTTAGGTATATGATGATTAGCAAAAAATATGAATCGGTTATTGGATTAGAAGTCCATGCGCAATTAAAAACTAACACAAAATTATTCTGTTCTTGCAGTACCAAGTTCGGAATGCCCCCCAATACAAATGTTTGCCCTATTTGCTTAGGTCATCCCGGAGTTCTTCCTGTAACCAATAAAAAAGTGATTGAATTTGCAGTGTTGTTGGGATTAGCCACCAATTGCACAATCAACAATAAATCCATCTTTGCCAGAAAAAATTATTTTTATCCGGATTTACCAAAAGGTTATCAAATCTCACAATTTGAAAATCCGATCTGTGAATTTGGACATATCGATGTTTTACCAAAAGACGGAAAAGAAGTCAGAATAGGGATTACACGTATTCACATGGAAGAAGATGCCGGAAAGTCTATACACGATCAGGGTTATAACACTTTAGTGGACGTTAATCGTTGCGGTGTACCTTTATTAGAAATTGTTAGCGAACCGGATATAAGAACAGCCGAAGAAGCTGTATTATACCTAACAAAATTACGTCAAATTTTAACATATTTAGATATTTGTGACGGAAATATGGAAGAAGGTTCGTTACGTTGTGATGCCAATATATCAATCAGATTATTTGGATCGAGAGAATTAGGGACAAAAACCGAAATCAAAAACATGAATTCTTTTAAGAATGTTGAAAAGGCAATAAACTTTGAAATAGATAGACAAATTGAAATTATTGAAGACGGCGGTAGAATAATTCAACAAACGCTATTATGGAATGCAGATAAAAACTTTGCAACACCTATGAGAAGCAAAGAAGAATCACACGATTATAGATACTTCCCCGATCCTGATTTGGTTCCGATTGTTTTAGATAATAATTATATTCAAAACATTAAAGAACAATTACCGATTTTACCTGAAGCTCGAAAACAATTGTTTATAGAAAAATATAATTTACCGTTGTATGATGCCGAAGTTTTAACAAACGAAAAACAGTTTGCCGATTATTACGAACAGGCAGCAAAATATACAACCGACTTTAAATCATTAAGTAATTGGATGATGGGAGATATTTTTAAATATTTAAACGAAAACAAACTAAGCATTTTAGAATTTAATTTATCAGCAGAAAATCTTGCCGGTTTGGTTAATTTAGTTAATAAAGGAACTATAAGTACTAAAATAGCAAAAGATATATTTAATGATTTAGTGTCTCAAAATGTTAATCCCGAAGAATATGTTAAATCGAAAAATTTAATACAAATTAGTGATACTTCCGAAATTGAAAAAATTATTGATGAAGTTATTGCTCAAAATATTGTTGAAGTTGAGAAATATTTAAGCGGAAAACAAAGTGTTATCGGATTTTTTGTGGGTCAAATAATGAAGCAATCAAAAGGTAAAGCAAATCCTCAGATTGTGAATAAAATTTTGAAGGATAAGTTGGATAATTATAATAAATAGGACAAGTATGAATGCATTAATTAACGGCGAGAGTATATTAGATTACTTAACGAAAAACAGAAAACCTTTTACCGAATTGGAAAAGGAGATGGAAGAGCTTGCAAAAGCGAAAAGAATTCCGATTTTAGATTATAAGTCAGCCGAATTTTTAGAATTATTAATTGAACTTAAAAAACCTTTGGCAGCTTTAGAAATAGGAACAGCTATTGCTTATTCATCAATAAAGATGGCAAATAGAATGCCCGAAGACGGAATATTGGAAACTATCGAAAAGAGCAAAGATAATTTACCGATGGCAAAAGAATATATTAAAAAAGCCGGTCTGGAAAATAAAATTAATATACTTTTTGGTGAAGCCGAAGAGATTATGAAAAATTGCACTAAAAAATATGATTTTATTTTTTTAGATGCTGATAAACTGTATTATGAAAATTTGTTTTATTTAGCCTTGCCCCTGCTAAATAAAGGCGGAATTATTTTTGTAGATAATTTGTTATGGAAAGGATATGTAGCAGAAAATTTAGAAGATGTTCCTACAAGTTTTAGAACTTCGACAGAACAAGTTACTTCGTTTAATAAAATATTCTTAAATCATAAAAGTTTAGAATCTCAAATATTTCCTATCGGTGACGGAATAGGTGTTGGGATAAAAAGAGATTAATATGACACTTGGCGAAATAAATGTTGAAGAATTTATAAATTCATTAAATGATTTTTCGAATAACAAACTAAATAATATTGAAGATTTAAAACGAATATTAGAAATAGTTAAAAACAACAATTTATTTTCAGTCCTTGAAAATGTATTGTTTTCCGCAAAAGCATTTAACGGCTTAATGAGAATTATAAAAAATAGCGATAATAAATTTGATAACAATTATTTTGAAAAGCTCAGAAACGAAATAAAATATCACACTGAAATAATGATTGGCGGATTAAAAGAGATTAGTCTTAAAGGTGGTTCTTTTATTAACGAGATATTAACGGAAAAATATTTCCAATTAACAACCGAAAGTTTATCAAATCTAAGTTTGTTAGCATCAGATTTAGAATATGTTAAACTATATTTTAATGATAATAAATAGCAAAAAACCCGCAAAAGCGGGTTTTTAATCTAAACTATTTTACGGGTTTTCGTAACGTTTGAGAGTACTTTTCTGCTACTTCTGCCACAGATTTACTTGAAATTAAATTATATATCCTATTCCTTAATTCAGCCCATTCCTCGTGTAAAGGACAAGGTGTTTCATCGGAACATTCTTTTAAACCGGTAACACATTTCAAGTTAATAATAGGTCCTTCAACTCTTTCTACTATTTCCAAAATAGAACTTTTCATAGCAGCATCTGTTATTTTAAATCCGCCGCCTCTTCCCTTAAATGAATCTACATATCCAAATTTTGCCATACGCTGCAATATTTTGGCTAAATAATGAGACGGAATTTCTTCACTTTTAGCTATTTCCGATGACATTATTAGATTTTCTTTTGGTTGACGTGCTAAAAATAAAATAGCACGAATTGCGTACTCACCTGTTTTTGTATAAATCATGTTTAACCCTATAGGTTAATTATAAAAAAATATAAGTGGAGCTAAATATCTTATATAAAAATACACAAATATGATAAAAATGTCAAGATTATCACGCTATTTTTTAATAAATATTTAAACTAATAATTTTTAATATTAAAATGCAAACCCGATATTAAAATAGAAGAAAACTTCACCCCAGCTAATAATATTCTTAACCGTACTTTGTCTCAAATAAAAACTCCTTCCGACTGAAAAATCTGCCGGTCCTATCGGGGTATCTAATGAAATTGTTGTACCTATACCATGTTTTAGATCTTTAAACCTTATTTCCTGTTTACTTGCCCATATAGAACCTAAATCATAACGAATTTTTATATATGAGTCAAAAAACAGTTTAAATGGCAAATAATATCGATATTCTAATGAAGTGACCAAAACTTGTCTCCCTCTAAACTCATTTTCACGATAGCCAAAAAATGAATTTTGACCACCTAAAGTAAACTGCTGACTTAATGGCAGTGTTTCATCTGCAAAACCTAGAATAAGTTTATTCGAAATTGTATGCGCATTATACAATGTAAATGTTGTTGAATAATAATTATAAAATTTAGTATACCCAATATCGCTGCCAAAGTTTTTTTGTGCCGTTTCATAGAATGATTTTACATAAAAACCGCTTTTAGGATAAGGGAAACGATCTTGTGAATCAATTGTCAAATCAAATTTAATTGCTACAACATCAAGTTTATAGGTCGATCCTCTGTAATCAACTTTATTTTTTATTTCATTTGATTCATATCTACCTTCCATTATAAAATTACCAAGCTTACCGGCTTGTGTACCTACTCCTAACGATACTCCCTTCAATATTTGTCTATATTCACTATCTTTTATTCTTTTAAATCTATTTTTAATTTTTGTAGTGTCGTCTATATAGAAATTAACATCAGTAAGGTCATAATATGCTTTTAATTTATAAGTAAAAAAAGTTTTAAATATTCTATTTGCCTTATATTCAGCTACAAAAGAACGGTTTCTCACTCCGCCGAAAAACATAACACCAAGCTCTGTTCCTGTTCCGTAAACATTTTCATCCCGCATATCCAAAGAAATCTGAGCTTGGCTTTCATTATCTATTTTTAGACCAAATCTCAAAATTGCAGGATTTCTTTCAACAACTTTTATGTTTAAATAATTTAACGAATCTTCTCTTCTAACCGAAATATCGATATCATCAAAAAAGTTTGAGCTTCTTAATCCGACCAATCCTTTCTCAATTTTTGAATATACAAAATCATCCCCTTCTTTAATCGTAAATTCACGTAAAATAATATCATCATTTGTTTGTTCATTCCCTTCGATAATAATTTTATCTATTTTACCTTCCTTTACTGTTAAATATATCTCATTTAACTTTGAATCAAAGCCTACTTTTTCTATCTCTGCAAGTGAATAACCGCTATTTCTATAAGCCTGAAGCAGTGTTAAAACTTTTTTCAAAATAACTTTAGAGTTATATGGTTTATTTTTCAAATCTTGAAATAAACTATCCAAATAATCGGTATTAAATTTAGTTACTCCTTTAATTTTAATACTTTTTACTTGTGGATTAAATTCGGAATAGACTACAATTTTATTGTTACCGTTATCATAAATATGTTCAAACCACAAATCTTTATAATTCCCGTTGCTAAAAATTGAATAAACGGCAAACATCAAATCATTTAATTGAATTTCTTTAATACCGCTAAAATATTTTATTAATTCGCTCTTAACAAAACTATCTTCAGAGATAAATGAATAATTATTAATTAACTCACCGTTTTGTTTGAAAGAATCTTTAAGTAATCGATAATATGTGCTTTTAATTGAATCTGCAATTTGCAGAGCCGAATAATACCCTTCGGTAATACTGGAGCGAATTTTTGAAAAATCCGAATTTTTCAGGTTTTCTAAATCGGGTGTAATTAAAAAATCAGCATTCTCAATATGTTTGTTTGCAATTATCCTCATCGGAATACTAACCATTTGGTCAGCAATGTTCCAGGGATAAGCTAATTCTTCACGAGAATTTAAAGGAGAAGTCGCATTTCCGGCAATTATTAAATCACATCCCATATTTTTTGCAACATTTGCCGGCACATTGGCAACTAATCCACCGTCAACTAATAAAAGAGTATCAATTTTAACAGGCGATAACAATAACGAAATACTGCTGCTTGCTCTCATTGCTTTTCCCAATGAACCATTAGCAAGTACAATTGTTTTACCGTAAACTAAGTCGGTTGCTACCGCACGATACTTATATAACAAATCATCAAATGATTTAACAAAATGTATAGGAGCATTAAATTCCAATAAACTTAAGAAGTTTGCAACTTTTTGTCCGGTTGCTATTGAAATAGGAATTACGGGATTAAATCCGTCAAACCGTAATGAAAATATCGCTTTGTCTTCAGTAATTTTTTGCTCAATAAATAATTCTCGTCGGTTAGATTCATCCACAGAAAAGAAATCATTCCAATCAATATTAGTAACTATGGAATCCATTTGTTTTATTGAATAACCCGATGAATACATCCCCCCTACAATGCTCCCCATGCTTGTTCCTATAATATAATCGAACGGAACATTTTTTTCCTCAAAAGCTTTTAAAATTCCGATTTGAGACAATCCGCGAGAGCCGCCCCCGCTTAAAACAAGACCGATTATAGGTTTATTAGAATAATCTTTATATGAAAGATTAAAAGGAAGCCTTTTTTGCACAAGATCTAACTTATATATAGTTGTATCCTGTCCAAAAAAGGCAATATTAGAAATAAAAAATATAATTACTAAAAATGATTTATTTATCATTTATAGCCGAGTAGTTTATTTTTTTTTGTTTTTATTAGCTTCTTTTTGTGCATGAGCCTGTTTTTCGGCTGCTTCCATCATTCGGGCAAAAAAGCCTTTTTTCTGTCCCGGTTTAACAGGAACTAGTTCAACATTTCCTTTTCTTTTGTTGTATATTTCCTGTTGAGCAATACTAAATAAGTTAAACATTAAGTAATAAAGATTTAAACCGCTGCTAAAATTCATAAACATTAACGTAAACATAATCGGCATCATATAAATCATTGCTGCTTGGGAAGGGTCTTTTACAGTTTGTTTTTGTTGTAAAAACATAGTAACACCAAGCAATATCGCAAGACCGCTTACAGTACTAACGCCAAACAAAGGAATCTTAAATGGAAGTGTAAAAATTGTATCAGGGCTTGAGAGATTAGTTATCCACCAAATAAACGGTTCGTTACGTAATTCAATCGCAACACTAAAAAACGTGAACAAAGCAAATAATATCGGCATTTGTAATAACATCGGTAAACAACCGCCGGCAGGATTTATACCATAGGTTTGGTACAATTTCATCGTTTCTGATTGAATTTTTTGCTGATCATCTTTGTGCTTCTCTTTTAATTCTGCAATTTTTGGTTGTAATAATTGCATTTTTTTCATCGATGCCATGCTTTGTTTGGAAAGCGGATAGAGCGCAATTTTTATTAGCAAAGAGAATAAGATAATTACAAAACCATAATTAGGAATAAAAAGATGTAAAAATTGAAATACCGGTAAAAGTATATATTCCGAAATCGGACGAGTGATAAACTTTAATCCGAAGAAACTACCAAAATCATAAATTGCTTGATAATTTTTATCGTATGATTTTAATAAATCATAGTCACAAGGTCCTAAAAACATAGTGAATCGATCTATCTGTTCGGGTGAATCCTTGAATGGAACCTTAATACTTGCAGAATAAATTTCTTTCTGACCTTTTCCGATAGCTTTGTGAACTCCTTCAAAAACTGCACCCCATTCCGGGTCAGATTTTTTAGGTGCTAAAATCATTGTAAAATATTTATTTCTTACCCCAATCCAGTCGATTTTTCCGTTCATTTCTTTTTGAACTTTATCCCCCGGCTGAGATGCATCTATAATTTCTTGTTCTCCGCCCATATAAGCGCTTGAGCTGCTATAGTTAGCTTCATCTACACTATTAGCTTCAACAAAATTAATACCTTCATCCCAACTTAAATCGTATCGCATTCCGCTAATAGTATTTTGCATATTAACAAATTTAATTGCTAAATTGCTTTCATAATTATTTGCATAAAAAACAAATGATTTATCAATTACTTTTCCGTCTTCGGTTCTGTAAGTAAAGGTAACAGGAAGAGAATCTTTACCGCTAATTTTATAATATGAATTAGTTAAATTAGTAGCAAACTCTAAATTTGCAGTATTTACTTTTTGTCCGTCTTTAGTAACAAAAAGAAGGTTTAAGTCCCCTCCGTTTTTAGGATTAACTAACTGAACGTGAGTATTGAAAAAATCATTGGCAGGTTTATCTTTATGATACCAAGTTTTATAATCTTTAAGATAATACCTTAGTATCCTCCCCCCTTTTGTATTCAATGTCATTTTAACTAAATCAGTCTCAATTGTAATTATTTTGCCGGGTTTTGTACTTTCAGCAAATGGACCGTTTGCTAACAAAGAATCTTTAATTTTATCTTCAGTTGATTTTAAAACAGCCGGTTTTTCAGTTGTATCTTTTTTCTCTTTTGTAACAAGAGTAGAATCTTTTCCCTTTTTAACTTCTTTTGGGGGTTCCGGCGAATTGAAATAAAGCCATGTAATTAAAATTAAACCTATTAGTACAAAAGCAAGGGTTGTCTGTTTATCCATATTATAGTTTAGACCTCTATATTTACGAAAATGAAGCTTTTAATTTGATTAATAAACCGGATATTTCGGGTAAGATATCTTTAAGGTAAATTTTTGAGTAATTTTTTTTCCTAATTGAATGTAGCGAAAAAACCAACAATAGTTTTAAGTTGTTATTTTTACACTCTTTTGCCAGTTCATGCTTATTTAAACGATATGATTCCCTCATTAGGCGTTTTACTCTGTTTCGCCATACTGCATTACCCGCTTTTTTAGAGATTGCAAAAGCAACTTTTACACCGGGGTTGTTTTCTTCTTTCAAAAAACAATAAATTGCTTTAACCTTTTTAGTGTTGCTATATATGATTTTTCCTGAAGAATAAACTAAATCAAATTCTCTTTTCTGTTTGATTCGTTCTTCTTCAGGAAGGTCATATACTTTCACGACTATTCATCGCTAACTGTTAGTTTTTTTCTGCCGTGTGCTCTTCTGGCAGCTAAAACTTTTCTACCGTTTTTTGTAGCCATTCTTGCACGAAAACCGTGTTTATTTTTTCTTTTACGATTACTTGGCTGATATGTTCTTTTCATTTATACACCTATTTTTTGCAAAGAATACAAATTTAAATAATTTTTCAATTTATTTCAAGTGATTTTTGGGTATATAATCACAATAAATTAAAATTTAATCTTTAATTTAATAAAATTTAATGAAATAACATAATTTAAGTATTCTATATAGCTTAATTTAAAGACTTTTAACGAGTTCTATGTTTTCAATACACTATTTTGTGATCCGTGTATATTCGGAACTATTCCGTCCGCTTCGTCTTCTATAAACCAATTTGAATCGTTAAATAAATACTTAAATTCGAATGTTTTAAATGCCGGAAGTTCTATTTTTAACGTAAAATCATCTTTAATAGATTTACGTTTCATTTTATGTACAAGAGGATTCCAATTATTAAAATCACCCACTATTGAGCATTGTGTAAATTTTTCCGCTATCTCTCTCGGAATAGTAAAGGTTACTAATGTTATTTTTTTTTCTGCGTATGTTTTTTTTGTTAAAGGCATAATATTTAATCGGCTGCCAAAAGGCAGCCTAAATTTTTAATCTTCTAATTTTAATTGAACTAAACGTGCCTCTACATCAGGTAATACACCAACTTTACGGGTTAATTCATCCATCTGTTCTTGAGTTCCGTGTAATTCTAATATTAATAATCCTTCATCGCTACAATTTTCTAAAACACCGTCATGAATTCCTAGTCGAGTTTTTATAATACATCCCCAACCGGTTAAAACTTGCTGTACTTTTAATGCAGTATCTTTTCTTCTACCTATTAATATTAATAAAATTGATTTTGTCATAACATCCCTTAGATAATTAATAAAAAGTTGATTATTTAAATTTATTTTTAAGGTTCAATAACTGAACCTAAAACTTTCAAAAATTGCTTCATCCATTCGGGATGTGCTGGCCATGCAGGGGCTGTTACTATATTTCCGTCTGTTACCGCATTATCTGCACCCGGGGCTACCTCGCCAAATTTGGCTCCCGCTACTACACATTCAGGTCCTACGGCTGGATATGAAATAACATGCTTACCGTTTATCACTCCGGCTGCTGCCAATATCTGCGGACCATGGCATATTGCTGCAATCGGTTTGTTGTTTTCTGCAAAATGTTTTGTAATTTCAATAATAGCCGGATTTAATCTAAGGTATTCGGGGGCTCTACCACCGGGAATAACTAAAGCATCAAAATCTTCTGCCCTAACTACATCAAAGTCAAAATTAACTAAAAATCTGTGCCCCGGTAGTTCCGCATAAGTTTGATCTCCTATAAAATCATGTACAGCAGTCTTAACGGTTTCACCCGCTTTTTTACCCGGACAAACGGTTTTAACATCATGACCTACCATTGTTAATATTTGGTATGGGACCATAGCTTCGTAATCTTCAACAAAATCACCAACAAACATTAATATTTTTTTTGTTGCCATTTTTCCTCCGAAAAATAATTATTGTATTTTGACCGATAATAAAATTAACGATTTTTTTTCGCTTTTTCAAATTTATTTGCACTTTTATAAATTAAATTTTTATATATTTTTAGTAACTTAAAATTTTAAAATTAATATTACTTATGAAAAGAACCCTTCTGTTTTTTATTTTTGCTTCGTTTACATGCTTTGCTCAGTCAAAAATTCTGATTTATATGGACATAAAACAGACAGATCACCTAAAAGCATATGGTATTACTTTTAATCATATTAAGGAAGGAAATGTTGCCGATTGGTTATTAAATTACAGAGGCGGCTCATTTATGACCGACTATTCGGATAATTTAGCATTAAAGTGCAGAATTAAAGGGGTTGGATTCGATGTTTTAAGTACTACTGCATCTAACGAACTTTATGCTCAGTTGCAAAGTGACGATTCTAATACAGACGTTGTTCGACTTGAAAAGGCTCCGGAAATTGCTGTTTATGTACCCCCTGGTTTTCAACCTTGGGACGATGCAGTTACTTTAGCTTTAGAATATGCTGAAGTTCCTTTTCAAAAAATATGGATAAAAGAGATTTTGGTTGACGGTCTGGAAAAATTTGACTGGATTCATTTACATCACGAAGATTTTACCGGACAATTTGGTAAATTTTATGCAAGTTTTCACAATGCCCCTTGGTATATCGAGCAACAAATGCTTTATGAATCGGAAGCTAAAAAACTCGGATTTTCCAAAGTATCCGAAATGGAAAAAGCGGTTGTTCTAAAAATAAAAGAATACATTTCACAAGGCGGATTCTTGTTTGCGATGTGTTCGGCTACCGATAGCTATGATATCGCCTTATCAGCAGAAAATGTAGATATTGTTGACAAAATGTTTGACGGTGATCCTCCTGATGCTAATGCACAAAATAAGTTAGACTTTAATAATACTTTTGCTTTTGAAAATTTCACAATTGATATGAACCCTTATGTTTACGAGTATAGTGATATTGATATTCAAATTGAAGAAATCGGAAGCGAACAAAACGATTATTTCACTTTATTTGACTTCTCTGCTAAATTTGACCCCGTACCGACTATGCTTACTCAAAATCATGTAAATGTTATTCGCGGATTTATGGGACAAACTACAATGTTCAGAAAAAAGCTTATTAAAAAATCTGTTTACATTTTAGGTGAAAGAGCAGGAACAGACCAGGTAAGATATATTCACGGAAATTTCGGAAGAGGTACTTTTACATTTTACGGTGGACATGACCCGGAAGATTATAAACACGCTGTCGGAGACCCTCCTACAGATTTAACTATTTATAAAAATTCACCGGGGTATAGATTAATCCTTAATAATATATTATTCCCTGCTGCAAAAAAGAAAAAACAAAAAACTTAACAAAAAATTGAATCCATATCAATAAAAACGCATCTTATACAATATGAAAACTATTAAATTAAAAGACAAAGAGTACACAGTAGGTAAAATTGTTTGTGTCGGTCGAAATTATGCCGCACATGCCAAAGAACTTGGTAACGAAATTCCGGAGTTTCCCTTAATTTTTCTAAAACCGGGAAGTTCATTGATTTTTAACAATCAAAACATAATTCACCCGACTTATGTTCAAGAATTACATCATGAAGTTGAATTAGTTTTACTTATTGGTAAAACTATAAAAGATGCTGATTTAAAAACAGCCGAAGAATCAATTGCAGGATATACAGTTGGTTTAGATATGACTTTGCGAGACGTACAAAATAAATTAAAAAGCAAAGGACATCCATGGACTTTGGCAAAATGTTTTGATACTTCAGCGGTTATTTCGGAATTTGTTGCTACCGAAGATTATAAAATTAATTTGAATGAAACGATAAAACTATTGGTTAATAATATCGAGAAGCAGAATTCTAAACTAAATATGATGTTATTTAAACCCGCTGAAATAATAAGCTTTATTTCAAAAAGCATGACTCTTGAGGAAGGGGATTTAATTTTTACCGGTACTCCTGAAGGAGTTAACCAAGTGGTTATCGGTGATAAAATTACAGCTTCTATCGAAAATATTGCAACACTTACTACAGAAATTATTTAGAGGAAAATAAAATGCCCGTTTTTGAATATCAATGTAAAGACTGTAACCACAAATTTGATATTTTACATAAGTCAATTAATAACATAGAAAAAGTAGAATGCCCAAAATGCAAATCAGAGAACACAAAAAAATTACTCTCAACATTTTCGGCGTCAATCAGCGGCGGAAGCTCGTCTTCTCATTCCGATAGTTCTTGTTCAAGCGGAACCTGCGGTATTCCTTCTTACGGCGGTTGTGCAAACGGTATGTGCGGAATTTAATTATAGGGGTTATTTAGCCCCTTTTATTCTCTAATAAAAGAAATTATCCAATTAATCCAAGATTGAACTGTTTGCGCTCTTCTAATTAATGTGGAAGATTTTTTTGTAATTGATAGAATGTTTTTATTAACCCAAATTGGTTATTTTAATAATTAATGAAAACGAGAGCATTATTTAACTCTTTGTTGAACCAATTATTAAAATTATTCTTTTATTTAATAAATCAATTTTGATCACAGACTAATTTATACTTTCCTCTATCAATAAAAGTTATATAATCTTTATCTCTCAAAAATTGTAGCTGTTGACGAATTTTATCTCTTATATGTCTATTATTAGGATGCCGATTGCTTAATTCTTCTTCAAATTTATACATTTCGTTCAATGTAAATTCCCTACCTCTGAATGTCTCAATACATCGCAATATATCAATCAACCAACCTGCATCAGTTTGTTCTCTCAAGAATAATGTTTTTTGCCATTCGGTCATTACTAAATTTTTCGGTCTTACAATTCCATCTTTTATTAAATAAATCTTTCCTGCTTTAGGTATGCTTTGTAATAAAATATTGCATCCTACCCAACCCGCTCTTCTTGCATTTTCTGCCAACGGACTTCGCTTCTCGATTATTTCCGGTACAAAGTAATGTTTTGGGATAACGAAAAAATTAGTTATTGAATTGGAGTGGGAACTATAATTTAGTATAAAGAAATTTGGGTTTTTGCTACTATTAAGTCTTTCTACCATAGTGCTATAAGCCCCGTCAACAATTTTAGTACCAACTGAATTCTTTTTGCTTTTTAATTCATAATCTTCGAAACAATTCAAGCAGTAAAAATCAGCTACAGGTTTATTATTTTTATATTTAACAATCTGTTCCCCACAGTTTGGACAATATATATTATCATTAGCCCATCGTTCGGTTAACACTCTGACTTTTTGAGATTCGCTTTTATATCCTTCTGTTAATTCAAAATTTAAAGATAGTTCCATATTACATCTCAATTTTACACTGAATTATAGCAAAAAAATTGTACTGTAAAAACACATAGTATTTTTTGATAATCAAAATTATTACTCTTAAATAGAAAGTGATTTATATAACACTTGCGTCTTTACTAACGGAGTTACTCTTTATTTCAAACTCTTTTCTAAAAACTTTTCAATAGTTAAAAATAAATCGGTAATATTTTCTTCATTCTTAAAGCCGTGTCCTTCATTTTCCCTAAAAAAGTAAGTTACGTCAACTCCTTTGGCTTTTAACGTATTTACAATATATTTTGATTCGTTTTTATCACACTTTGTATCATTCCCCCCCTGTGCAATTAATAAAGGAACTTTGATGTTTTTTATATGATAATAAGGTGAAATTTGATATAATAATAATGAGTCTTTCTGTGGATCTCCGACCTTTTCATACAACATTTCAATAAACGGTTTCCAATATGGGGGGAATGATTCTATAAATGTAAATAAATTCGAAAACCCGCAATAACTAATTCCGGCAGCAAACAAATCCGGCGTAAAAGTTACTCCTGCAAGGGCTGCATATCCTCCGAAGGAAGCTCCAAAAATTGCAATTTTGTTTTTATCTGCTATTCCCTCGTCAATAAGCCATTTTACGCCGTCTGAGATATCATCTTGCATTTTTCTTCCCCATTGCTTAAAACCGGCTGACCAATAATCCTTTCCGTAACCTGTCGAACCTCTATAATTTAATTGCAATACTGCATAACCTCTGTTAGCCAAAAACTGAACGGCTGAACTATATTCCCATTCATCTCGCCACCAAGGACCCCCGTGAGGAATAACAACAACCGGTAGTTTTTCTTGCTTATCTCTTTTAGGTAATGTAAGATAACCGGGAATTACTAAACCGTCTCTTGCTCTAAATTTTATGGGGTTTACATTACATAAATCGGTCTCTTTTAATTTTGGATTTATCGAATTAAGTTTTTGTATATTCTTCGTCTCATTATTATATAAATAAAACATCCCGGGGTTTTTATCGCTATAAGCCCTAAAGATATAATTATTTTCTAAATCATCGTTATCTTCAAATAATATTTGATATCCGGGTAACTTTTTACAAATTTCATCATACAACATTTTCTTACCGTCATCTAAAAAATGGTACTCAGATTTCCAAGTAATATACCACACTGCAATTAAGTCAAGTGTTCTTTGAGAATATATAAATCCTTTTACATCGTAGCTTTCATCCTCAAAAATTACTTTGGTTTCTTTGTTTTGTTTTGGATCAAATTCTACAAGAGCAATTTTATCTCTTTTAATATTACTTAAAGCATATAATTTAGAGTTATCTTTTGAAAACAATAACGGTTTAAATACTTCCTTAAAATTTGTTGTTAGAATTACTCTGAATGAGTCAATTTCTCTATCTTTATAAAGGAGACTTGAATTAACACCGTCAGTAGCTACGGTAAGTCTTAATTCTCCGTTATTATCTGTAAGCCAACGAGTGTAATTTCCGGGATTATCACAAATTAATTCCTCTTTACCGGTGCTTATATCAATCTTATAAACATCAAACAAATGCACGTTATTTTTGTTCATTTGTACAATTATTTTATCAGGATCATTTCTTAAAAAATCTATTACAAACGAGCGCACTCCTTTATACGGCGTTAAATCTATACTAGTTTTAGAATTAATATTTACATTAAATACATGGAAATTTTCATCACCGTTATTATCTTGAACATAAATAATGTTATTATTACCTTTCCAAAAATATGTATCAATATCCCTATTTAACGATGAGGTTATTAACGTTTCTTCGTTCTCACCGATCTTCTTTATATAGACATTTTGTCTGTTTTTATAGGGTTTTAAAAAGGAAATGTATTTCCCGTCAGGAGAAATCTTAAATTCTGTTTTTTCCGGATTTGAAAAAAATGATTTTACGGGTATTAACGGTGCAGTGTTTTCTTTTTGTTTTTGACCACATGCCGAAAAAAATAAAAGCGTAAAAATTAGTACTAAATATCGCATAAACATATTATTTTTTAATATCAAAGTAATAGTAGCAAAATCAATAAAAAAGGTAATTAAAGGGTATTTTTTAAATGTATTTTGTTACAACGTTTACAGCGTTCTTTACTGTTAGTTCCTTAATACATTTAAATTGAATGTCTTTCCTGCTACAGCTTAACGGTTTTGGTGAATAAATAAAACAAGGGGAACACTCCAAATTTAATGTTACGGGGTCATAATTGCATTTCCAAGGTTTTATATAATTCAAACTCGTTGGTCCAATAATCGGAATTACGTTAACTTGCATTGCTGCCGCTATATGCATTAAACCGCTATCGTTACTAATAAATAATTTACATTTCTTTATTAAAGCTGCTGATTCGGTCAGATTTTTCGATTCAACAATAATAATTTTATTACTATTTACTTTTTCTAAAATGTATTTATTTAATTCTTTTTCATCCGGTCCCCCGAAAAGCAATAAAAATACTTTTTTTTCGGAAATTAAATATTTTGAAAGTTCTATGAATTTTTCCGGTTCCCATCTCCTTTTTATATGGTTTTTAAGGAGCGAACAACCAGCATGCATACCGATTAACAGTTCCCCTTCAAGTCGATTTTTTATAATATAAGTATCTGCAAATTTTAAGTCTGTATCTGATAATTTTAATAATAAAGGTGAAATTGTCTCAGCTTTAATATTAAGTAACTTTTCAGTTACCTTAACATTTTCTTCCACATTATGCAAGGAATCGTTTTCTTTAACAGTACATGTATTTAAGAAACCAAATTCTTTTATATTGTCCCTTAAATAACTTACTGCACCTCTATTTTGTGCACCTATTAAGTATGCAATTATATTATACTCTTTTCTGTTTGAAGGATAAACATTAATTGAATAGTTGTATTGCTTTCTCAGTCCAAAAACAAATCTTAATGATTTTATTGCACCTTGTTTTAAGAAGTCAAAAAATATAACATTATCAGCCAAATTTAACCGATCATAAATATCTTTTACACCTTTGAACATAACCAGTACATCTATTTTAGCATTAGGAATTTTGTCTCTTATTAACTTCAAAGACGGAGTAAACATTAATGCATCTCCGATTCCGGAAAGTGCTAATATCAATATTTTTGGATTATTTTGCATAAATTCACTTTTACTTATATTAATTTAATAAAAAATCCCCTTTCTCACTAAGAAAAAGGGGATTATTATTTAGTAATACTTCATTTATCAACTTTTTACTTTTTGGTAGTATCAATTCCCGGCAAAGATGGATTATCGCCTTGGGGATTATTTGCTAAAGCTGTATATTTTTGGATCATTTCCGCAATTGTCGGATCGTTAGGGAAATAAGCTTTTAATCTATTAACAACTTCTAAAGCTTTTTTGAACTGACCCAGATTTTCGTATGTATCCAATAGCATTCTATATGGATTGTAGTAACTCTGAACATCAGTCGGATCAGTTTCTAATTTAGCCCAAGCATATTTTTCAATTTCAACTGCTAATTTTTTATACTGATTCATTCCGCCTGAACCGTAATAAATAGAAGCCAAATCAAACATTAATCTTGGATCCATTCTTATTACTTTATATGGCATTACTTCTTCCATTTTATCAAGTACTTGAATAACTTTTGCATAATCGCGTTTATTATTCATATAATGTAACGCCAAACGTAAAAATGAATTGCGATAATTTTGAGTTAATCGAACGTGATTGTCATCAAAATAAATAGTCGAATCATTCAAACCGCGGAAACGGAAACCCGGTTTATATTCTTTTGAGAATGATGACGGATTTGAATTGAATAACTGTTCAACCATAGCTTTTTCATTAACAAATTCAAGTCTTCCTTTACGTTTCTGTGGTACTAATTTAAAAGCTAAACCTTCCATTATCATATAATCGTCTAAACCTAATTTACTATCATCGCTACATGTAACTGCAAAATAAATAGGTCTTTTCCAATTTGATGATTTCATTATATCCAAAACTGCTAAGTCTTGCACACGTAAACCTTGGAATTGTCCAAAATTTAATGTTGGTTTCAAGTTCCAAGCAACCCCTTTATTAACCATAACCGTAGAATCAATATCTTTCATAGTGCTTAAAATGCTATCAGGTATAGGTAAATACTCGGTCTTTCCGGTAAAACGAGTATATCCGATATTTTGAATATAAGCATCTTCCATACTCATAGGTACTTTTAATGCACCGTGAGGTGTAGTATTTTTCATTTGCAAAATATACCAAGGTGTGTTTAGTAAACTTAAATTTACTATTCTTACATCTCGCCTTACCCCTTCAACATCTTGTAAATACCATAATGGGAATGTATCATTATCTCCGTTAGTAAATAATATTGCATTAGGTTCAACGCTTTGTAACATATTATATGCATAATCCCAAGGTACGTAATTGCGTGAACGGTTATTTTCAAAATAGTTTGACGCATACATTTTACCCGGTATTAGTATTGCGAATAATAGTAATAATGCAACACTAACCGGTTTAACTAATGAATTACCTTTGAAATAACCGGTTAATAACTCTATAATTCCTCTTACGCCTAAACCGATCCATAATGAATAAACAAAAAACGCCCCTACATAAAAGTAGTCCCTTTCTCTAGGTTGAGGCTCCTGCTGATTTTGATAAAAAGCAGTTAAAAAGCCTAAAAAGATAAACATTATCATAAAAACACTACCCATTTTCCAGTCTTTTTGGAATTGGTAAAAAATTCCAAATAACCCAATAAAAAACGGTATTCCCCAAAGAACCGACCAATCTACGGGTGCGTCTTGAACTGTGGAAGAATTACCTGCGTAATTCCACAATAAATATCTTAAAAACATGTGATCTGTTTGATATCTCCATAAGAAGTCCAAATCACTATTATATTCACTGTAAATGCTCATCTGGTGTTCTTCTTGAGCAAAACGACGTTTAAATGTAGGGAAATCACCATATTGTTCACGATTAAGATATGATTCAAGTTCCGTGAAAGTTTTGGGACTATTTAAATTAATCGGAGTATCTTGATTAGCTCTAATAATAATCATTGTATATGATGTAAACCCTAAAAGAGCAAATAAAACAGATTTTAATATCAAATTAAATGTCGGTTTTTTAATTTTGTTAGTATAATAAATTGCTCCGGCTATTACTAACAATATCAAGAAAAATATAATAATATCCGCAGTTGTTTGGTTACCGCCTAAAGTAGAAACTAATGCGGGAATTTTTTTAACCATAAACGGATAATATGCTACTAAAAAAACACCGCCAATCATTATCGGAATATAAAACGAATTGAGTTTGAATATCTTCTTCCAGAATATTCCCATAAAAATAACGCTTACAGCTACAGCACTCATCACAAATTTCTGGTCAATTGCCTTATATTCTTCAGGCATTGGAGGGTTTGGGTCTGTTAAATTTGCCCAAAGTGCTATTGCAACAACAGTAACAATTGCTGCGTGTATTAAAAATAAGTATCCTGTAGATAATAAGACCTTTTCGTCATTGGCATATTTGCGGAAATAAATAATCATTATTATTGGTACCGCCGCCAAAACTGCCATCAAATGCACACCGGTTGATAACCCGATTAAATATGAAATTAATATTAGATATCTTTCATTACCGGGCTGATCTGCATTATCATTCCATAGTATTATTAACCAAGAAACAATTGCTATAAAAAAAGTCGAAGTGGCATAAACTTCGGCTTCAACAGCATTAAACCAAAATGTTTGCGAAAATGCAAGAGATAATGCTCCTATTGCTGCAGAAAGATAAGTTACAATTGCAGAGAAAATATCATCTTTTTTACTTTCAATCATGTTTTCAATCAATCTTACAATAACTAAGTACAAAAACATAACCGAAAATGCACTCGCTAATACCGATATTGTATTAACTCTAAAAGCAATATTTTCGGAAAATGGTATCAATGTAAATATTCTACCTAAAATTAAAAAGAAAGGTGTTCCCGGTGGGTGTGGTACCTGCATTAAATAAGATGACGCAATAAACTCACCACAATCCCAAAACGAAACCGATGCTTGAGCTGTAGAAAAGAATGCAAAAGCAGCAATTACCAATACAAGTGCGGCAAATATTCTGTTTACTAATTTTAAATTCATTATTTCCTCTATTACTGTATATTTTACTCTTTTTCTTGTTCAGTATTTTGATCCGGTTCTTCCGAAACGTTTTCTTCGGTTACGATGTTTTCATTCTTTTTAAAGAACATATCATAGTTTTTCTTATCTCGATTTATATGATATTTCTCATAATACCCTTTTAATCTTTCTAAGGATAAACTATCTAAATCTTCATCATCCGTATGACGCTTTTTTAACATACGAAAGTCTTTCATCTCTTCATATGTCATTTGTTTTTCAAATCTTTTTACAGCGTCTATATACTTACCTTGCTCTCTGTATCTCATGGCTTTTTACCGACTATTTTGAAAAATATTTAAACAATAAATATATAAAAAAATTATATTTAGTTTTAATCTTTTTTTAAACATTGAATAATCATGAAGTTATATAATAAATTTGATCCATTTGTTTCAATAATCCTCCCTACTTTTAATAGGGCTAATTTAATTGAACGCTCAATTAAATCCGTAATTAACCAAACTTATAAAAACTGGGAACTTTTGATTGTTGATGACGGAAGTAGCGATAACACATTTCAAATTATTAAACCTTATATTAGTAAATTTGATAATATTCGATATTTATATCATAATAATAAGAAACTGCCCCTTACATTAAATACAGGAATAATCGCGGCAATCGGAAAAGTAATTACTTTTTTAGGTAGTGATGATGAATATAAACCCCTTCACTTACAGCTAAGAGTTGATTTGTTTAGTCAAGGTATTGAATTTATTCACGGAGGTGTGGAAGTTATCGGAAATCCTTATGTAAAGGATAAAAACGATTTATCGAAACTAATTCATTTGGATGAATGTACAATCGGTGGTACATTTTTTATTAAGAAAGATCTTTTAGAAAGATTAAACGGATTTAAAAATATTTTATATAGTGAAGATAGCGAATTATTTGAAAGAGCAGAAAAGCTCACAAACATTATAAAAGTAGATTATCCTACATACATTTACTATAGGGATACAGAAGACAGCATTTGTAACACAATAAATTTTTAAATATATGAAAAAAATAATATTCTTTTTCTTTTTTGTCGGTTGGGTTTTATTATATGCTCAAGATGAAAATATTGCCACAATAGGCGAAATTAAAATTTCAAAACAAGAGTTTTTAGAGCGATATGAGCTATCACCGGTTATAGGCAAGGAAAACATTAGAAATGAAATCGGTGCAAAGTATTCGCTTTTATACAGTTTAATTGCAGAAAAGATATGGGCTTTGGAAGCAGAGAATTATAAAACAGACACTTCAAAGTCAGTTTATGCTCCTTTAAGTATTATCGAGAAGTTATATGTTAAAGATGCACTTTATAAAAAAGAGATATTAGATAAAATCAATATTTCTGAAAAAGAGATAAACCAAGCCGCAAGTAAATTTGTTAGAAAACTAAAACTAAAATTCATCTTCTCCGAAAACGAAAAGGATATTAAAAATAGATATTATTTGTTACAGAACGGGTATGCATTCGATTCCTTATATAAAGCAATTGTAAAAACCGATAACACTAAAGAAATCGAATTTGGGATGCTTGAAGAAGAAGTTGAGGATGAAGTTTATAAATTATCTGTAGGGGGCATTACAAAACCAATTTTTTGGAATAACGGCTATTATATCTTTTACTTATTAAGCGAAAACCGACAATTATTTATTGATACCAAAGGGAAAAATAATACTGTAGATTTAATTAAAAACAAACTTACTGAACGAAAAGCGGATATTTTACGCAAAGGATACACAGCTAGATTATTCAAAAACGTAAAAGCAAAAAGTGAAAAAGAAATAATTGACTTATTGGCAAAGAATATATTCGAGATGCTAAAAAATAAAGAAGCATCTAAAGATAGTAACGGAATTTATTATAATTTGAGTGAAAAAGACGGTTTATGGTTAGAAATTAACCTATCAAATTATTTAAGTAAAGAATTTATCCAAATTAATAATCAAAAGTTTACACTTGAAAAATTCATTTTCGATCTAACTTTCTTTGGTTTTAGAGTTGAAAGCAAAGATTTACGAACTATAACTATTAAACTTAACAATAGAGTAAAACAGTTTATTGAAGATGAATTATTGGCTGCGGAAGGGAAGAAACAAGGTTTGCAGTATGATCCGGAAGTAAAAAGACAAGTAAAAATGTGGAAAGATAATTATTTATTCCAAGTTCTCAGAAGCAAAATAAATTATGAAACGTTTTCAAGGAAAAAAGATTCTCTTTCTTCAATTAAAGAAGCAACAAGTTTACTTAATAGAAAATATAAATTTATTGAAGTGAATTTTGTTGATTTAACACAAGCCGAAGAAATTTTTAAAAATATAGAAATTATGAATTTTATTGAATTAAATAATTATTATAAAAGTTTTAGTTCAATACAATTAAACGAAAAGATAATAAATGAAAATAATATAGAATCTGAATTAAAAGAAGGGATAAGTACTTTAAAACCTTCTGAAGTTTATGGACCTATAAATTTAAAAGACGGTTATAAAATAATAAAATTATTATCAGTTTACGAAGACACTCTTAGAACTATCTTAACAACTTCTAAACAAATTGAAGAACATGCACAAAATTTAGCCGGCGAAAATATTGCCAAAACCACTGCAATTTGGGCAAAAAAATACGGAATTAAAATTAACGATGAATTATTAAAATCATTAAAAGTAACTCGAATAAATTCTTACATAATAAAGATGTTTGGTTTCGGAGGAAGAATCGGAGCCGTTCCTATTACCCCTCCTTTTTATAAATGGGTAGAAGAATACAAAAAATTAAAAGAAAATAGTTTATAGAATAAATAATTGTACTAGCTCAAACAATTAAAACGGTTTTCAGCGATTGTACACAACTTCATAAATCATTACGCTATTACCGCCGATTCCGTTTTTGGCTTGAGAAGTAACAATAACATATTTACCGTTTCCGCTTACATCAATCCCAACCGGAAAACTATCTGCATCAATAGAACAAACAGCAGAATACTTCTTTAAATCCACCACTACAATTTTGCTTTCATCATTCACTGCAGCAAATAAATACTTGCCGTCTTCAGTTATTTTAATCGTTCTTATTCCTTTTCCTAAGTAAATATCTTCCCATTTATCAAAAATAAATGTACCTTTTTTAACACTATCAATTAGTTGGCTAATTTGCGCTCTTTGAATATGTCCGCTCTGGGTCGATGCTAAATAAATATATTCATCCTTAACAACTATATGCCTAATTGAAGGTTTCATGCCTATAATGTTTCCTAAATATTTCCCTTCAAGAATATTTAACGCAGCTAAAGAGTTATTCATTGATTTCCCAATAATTGCATAGTCACCGTCAGGCGTAAAAGCAGTTCCCCTTAAACAATCACCACAAAATTTATCCCTGTCAATTAATAAATTTTTGTCTGTCTTTACTTCATATTTCTTATCCACTATTACATTCTTAATGTATTTAAACTCATTAAAATCGTTAGAAGTTACATCAATTAAAGAGACTGTATTATCACCCCAATTTGTTACAATTATTCTATCAGTTTCTTTTGAATATTGTATAACTTTTGGTAAAATTGCCGCAGGCATTACCCTAACTATGCTATCTTTATCTGTATCAATAATACACAACGCCGAAGGATCAATTGCATTATTATCATAACTTCTTCTATAATAACTTACCCAAAGATATTTCCCGTCATGCGAAAAACAGCCTTCAACCGGTTTCCCTTTAAAAATATTAATATTTTTTGTTCTGCTTTTAAATTTATAATCAAAATAATTTGTATCTAAAAAAAGATATTTATTTTTAGAATTAAATTCATGTTTAATAACTTTTAATTTTGCAAAGGTATTTAAGTCATAAACTATAGTGCTAAATCCTTCTAAAGAATTAATATAAAATTTACCCTTACTATTCAAAATATTTACTGATTTTGGCGAATATACATCTATATCATATACATCATTCTTAGAATACTGTTCATTCTTTTTGTTCTTAAATCGTTTTATAAGTTTAACAGTCAAACTGCTATCTTTAGATATAATTGTTGTATTTATAGGTACTTTTTTTTGTGAATATATAGGATTAATAAATCCCAAAACAATCAGAAGTACGAAGCAAATTCTTCTCATCATACAATTTTTTTAATTTGTGTAGTAAAAAAAGGGGCTGTATAAAAAGCCTGTTTTAATTGTGCGATTTCTCATTTAGTTGTAAAGTAATATATTTTGTTATTACCCGTTTAATAAAGTATTAATAGGGATTTATTAACACTATCTAAAGATAGTGGTAATTGAAAATACACTTGTATATTATAGCAAAAATCACTTAATTATTTATAATTACACTATTTTCAAATAGTGGTTGGGGAATAACTTCAATACGTCAAACAAAAACAATCATTATTACTCTTCTAAGAATTTACCTTAAGTGTTGTTTTTATACAGCTCAATATATTATTTAGTATGATTAATTTAAGATATTTACAAAGCTTGTGAAATCGAAAATTAACCCCTCTTTTTGTAATTATGGTTTACAATAACATCATTAATTAGTTTTGAATTAGGAATAATATATACCTTATCATTTTCACCGGTAACTAAAGAAGTAAAAATACCTACCTCTTCTACAATCCCTTTAACTGAACCGGCTTCAATATATTCCCCAAGTTTAATTGGTCTAAAAATAATAATCATAACACCGGCTGCAAAGTTTGAAAGAGATCCTTGTAAAGCTAAACCTACTGCTAAACCGGCAGCACCCAAAACCGCAATAAATGAGGTTGTTTCAATACCGACTTGGTTTATTGCTGCTAACACTACAAAGATAATAATTAACACTTTAACAAAATTTGAAACAAATTTAGATAAAGTTTTCTCAACCTTTCTTTTTTCAAGAAGTTTTAATGTATATTTCGAAAATAATTTGGAAATCCATATTCCTATTATTAATATTAATACTGCTCCTATAACCTTTAACCCATAACCAATTAACAATTGTTTTGCGTTTTCAATATATTGTTCCATATATTCCTCAATTAAAATATGTTAAAAGATACACCTAATTGTAATGCTTCTCTAAACTGAGTTTTTACAGACTGCGATTTTTCATAAACCAATAATGTAGTAAGGTTTACGTTAAAAATCGAATTAATTTTAGCACGTAAAGTATTATCCCATCTAACATCCCAAACATCTATATGCTCAAAACGCGTAAACAATCTTAATCGTGAACTATATGTTATGTTTTCCATAATATCAAATTTTGCCTCGGTTACAGATTCCATACCCGTTTCAAACTTAAATGCCTCTACTTTAGTTTTTGTATCCTGTTTATCAGAATAGCTCCTATATTTATTCGTGAATACTTCTTGTAATGCAATTCCTAAACGTGAAGTAAAACCGGAAATCTTATTATAGCTAAATCCTAAACTTTGAGTAACATAACCGGGATCAAAAAAATCCGAAATTTGAATAGGTTCATCCTTCGAATAGTCATACCCTTTAGTAATCACTGACCTTATTGTATTACTAAAATAAGGATCAATTTGCCAACCCATACGGTAAAGGAAAACTGTTTCTAAGAAAATCTCATTACTATTTGTTTTAAATATTGCCTCTCCGGTTTTTGTTTTGCCGTAAACTGCATTTAAATGATTATAAACCAAAAGTGAATCCTCAACAAACTTGACACTAAAATCACCAAAAACAGACCAAGTAACTGAATTTTCACCTCCCTGAGACCAATTTGTAAAAGAAACTTGACTAGCATTTAACCCTGTAACGCCGGATAAGTAAACTCCGTTTGTTCTGGTAGTATCTTTAGTAATACTTGCACCGTTTAAATCTAAAAATGCTAAAAATAATAAAATTAATTTCATTATTAACCCTAATAATTAATAAAATAGTAAATAAATATTTATATTAGTAATATAATTATAAACAAATTTGTATTAATTTTAAAGAGGATATATGGAAAACTGTATTTTCTGCAAAATTGTTGCGGGTGATATTCCTTGCAATAAAGTTTATGAAGACCAAAACGTTATTTCATTTATGGATATCAATCCTATCAACAAAGGACATTTGTTGGTTATTCCGAAAAAGCATTTTCAAGAAGTTAAAGATTACGATGAAGAAACCGGTATGCATTTATTTAACGCCGCCGTAAAAATCGAAAAAGCATTGAGAAAAGTTGACGAAATTAAATTAGAAGCAACAAGTTTTGTGATGGCAAACGGGAAAGCAGCCGGTCAAGAAGTTTTTCACAGCCATTTACATATTATTCCGAGATATGAAAATGATAATATGATTACAAAAATAAATAGATCCGAAAAAACCTCTGCCGAAGAATTAAAGAACCTGGCAATTTTGATTAATAATAAAATTTAAAAATTAAATAAAATCTAAGGAGAAAGTATGAAAATAAAAATATTGATAGCATTATTTGCGGTCGTTTCATTATGGGGATGTAACACTATGATGTTAACACCGGTTAATTTTGCTTGGCCGCTTGAAAGTGCCTTAACTACGGATGACACGGGTACAATTGCCGAAAATCGATATGCAATTACTATTAATGTAACTAATTTATTTAATGAAGAATTTGGAATGAATGCAGATATAAAAGAAAAAACAATTCATTTAATAAGAAACGATAAAGGTTATTATTTTCTAACGGCAGAAAATTTTAAAAACGTTTATATATTTAGCGCCGGGGACGGATCTCTAAAATTAGTTAAAAAAGTTTTGGTAAATGAAAAAGGATTATTAAACCCTGCTTTCAACCAAAGGGAACCGAATATTGAGTTACTGAATAAAAACGGAGAATCTATTTTATTAAACGGAGAAGGAATTGTAGGAGACAAAAAATGAGAATTAAATCATTAATTTTGCTTTTTATGGTTTTTGCTTTAGCTAATTTTATAAACTTAAAAGCTCAAAGCGATTTAGAAATAACAAAAGCATTTAAATCTGCGGTTGAAAATTTAGAAAATGATATTGATAAGGCAAAAAGCATTACCGAAGTTCCGGATTTTGAAACTCGTACTTCAGAATTAAAAGAGAAATATCAAGGTAAAAAAACTTTATTAGATAAGGCACTTTATCCGGAAACTTTTGAAAGTACTTTTCAAAAAATTAATAACAAAATTGATGTTATAAAAGGAAAATTATCACAGATAAGTGATTTGGAAGTAGAAGTTACCGATTTAAAAGGAAAACTTGAAGAACTTAAAGAATATGTTAACAGATTAAGTGAAGATTATTATTCAACTTTGCGTGAAGTAGTTAGCTTACGCGAAAGCAATAAACGTGATAGAAAAACGATAGACTCATTAAATTCGTTAATGAAAAAATTACGCGAAAACAGCAAACAACGTAACAGCTTAATTGATGAATTAGCCAATAGTTTATTTTTTAGCAACGAAAAAAGTGTAGAATCCATGAATGAAGTTGAGAAAAAAGAACTATTTATTAAATTTAAAAGCAGTAATATGTTAGAAAACATTAAACGCTTAATTACTGATAATACTCGTTACATTGAATCCGGTGCTTTTACAACCAAACAACTTGATGAATTTAAAGAAGAGCAGAAAGAATTTAGATCAAGATGGAAAGCAATAGGTTCTAAAATTGCACAAGTTTATGCAACTCCGAAAGAAAAAGATGCAGAATTAAGCAATGTTGAAGCTCTTTTGAACAAATGGGACGGATCAATTGATCAAAATATTTGGCAAAATATTGATGTTCAATTTAGATTAAAAGACATTACGTTAGAATCGTTTAATAACGGTGATGAATTTTATAATGCTATTACTTCTTATATTGATAAACAAATTAAGAATGTTGAACAGAAAAGTAGCGAAGAAAGACATAATGCCTACAATACATTTGCAGATAGTGTATATTATAAAAACATTGCAGATACTTGGATTCCGCTATTAACTCGCTACAAAATGTTAAATGACGAGCAAGTTGAAAGTATTGACAAGAAAATGGATGAATGGTACGATTCCTTAGGTGAAGCAATGCCTAATTGGATTTACATGCTTGTTATCGGTGTTCTTGTTTTAGTGGTAATTGTTTTAATCGTTATGCTAACGGTAAAAAACAATCAGCTTAAAAAACAACTTAAAGATAGAGAATGAGCTAAGTTAAATAGTTTATAAAAATAAAACCCCTAATAATCAATTTTAGGGGTTTTTTATTTCCCCTATACTACCTCCTTTCAAAAAACTTTGTGTTCTGTATCACTCTTAAAAGAATCATTTTTCGATTAACTTGACATTGTTAATTTATTTACATAGTTTTTATACCGGAATGAATTTACTAAAAGAGGATGGGAAATGGTACACAAAACAATACTAATAAAGAATCTGTTTATCTCGATTGTTTATTTCTTTTCTGCAATTATTACTTTGCAAGCACAAGCTTTTTATTGGGTAAAGAACATTACTGTAAACAATATATCTTCCGAAAACAATAAAATAGTCAGAACAATTATTGACAATGGAAATAATATTTGGACAATAGGAAATTTTAGCGATATTATTAATTTTACCAATTTTTATTATGCTGCTTCCGGCGGCACTGATTTTTTTGTTGCAAAATTAAATGATAACGGTGATATAATTAAAACTGTGATCGGTAGCGGTTCAGGTACAAGTTTAATATCTGATATTGCTATTGATTCTATGGGAAATATTTACTTAACCGGACTGTTTAAAGGCGAACTTAATTTATTAGACAGTAGCATAGTAAATAATTCTGATTATAAAGTGTTTTTGATAAAAATTAGCAACACACAAACAGTAAGCTGGATTAAAGAACTCACTTCATCTTTCAATGTTAGTCGAACACCTCACGTAACTGTTGATAGTGAAAATAATCCTGTAATAACCGGTCCGTTCGTAACTACCTTAACTGGAGATGGCATAGAATTAAATACACCCGGTATTACAAATCCTTCAATATACATAATTAAATATTCCCGGCAAGGATTACCTATTTACGCAAGAGCTAAATACGATTCCTCAGGTGATACTTTTATTGCCACCTCAATAGCTTCAGATAACAGCGGCAATGTTTATATAACGGGAAATGCTCGCACAGGCTGGTACACAAGTCGCTCAAATTACTTTTTATATAAATACAATAGTAACGGTAATATTGTTTGGGAAAAATACGGCAGTTCAAGTGCCTCAGTTTCAAGCGGTAAAAAAGTAATTGTAAAAGGGAACTATGTTACTTTAATTGCCGAATTTGAATTATCAGGTTCAAGTGCCGTCATCAAATCTTACACTCTTGAAGGAACCGATCATTTTTCCACTTCATTAGTTACCGGTTGGGCAAGTTTACCTATCGGACTTGATATTGCAATGGATAATAATTTTAGTATTTATGCAATTTGTTCGTATAATCAGGCATTTTATATCGGAACAACTCCTATAAACACTATCGGAGGTTATGACGGTATTATTGTAAAACTAAAAACGAACGGAGAAATTGATTGGCACTCTAAATTTGCCGGCTTTGGCAACGATATATCATCTTCTATTAACTTAATGAGCAATAATAAAATAATTATTTCGGGTAAATGTACCCAAACCGCCTCTTTCGGAAGTTTCTCTGCACCGGCATCACTATTTTTTGCCGAAATTAATGAACCGAAATTAAACATCACTTTACCTCAAGAAAATGAAGTTTGGCAAACCGGCACAAAACATAATATTACTTGGCAAGCTTTTACGGATAAAAATATCAACATATATTTATCTACAAATGACGGTACAAATTGGATTACCCTTGTAACTAATTATAATGCTAAAATAAATAACTTCAATTTTACCGTTCCCCCAATTAACAACGCAGATAAGTGCAAAATAAAAATAAGTACATATAATAGCCCCGAATTATCGGTAATTACGGATTATAATTTCTCTATCACAAATAATTGGGCTCCTTATATACGTTTTACATCTTTTAATAGTAACAATAAATCAATTTGCATAAATAATACAACAATAGTAGATTGGGAATGTGACGGTTTAGACGGAACAGTTGATTTGGATATCAGTTATGATAACGGTATTAATTGGACTTCTATTCTAAACAATTTACCTGTGCAAAATAAATCAGTGTCTGTTTTATTACAAAACACGGTATCGGATAGATGTAGATTAAGAATTAAATCAGATATGATTTCAACCGTAACCGATGTAACCGACGAACTTTTTACCATTTGCAATATGGAATTATTAAGTCCGGTTGAAAATCAAATATTAAAAGGCGGTGAAGTATTTCAATTAGAATTTACTTCGCAAATGGTTAATTTAATGAATGCGTATTACTCAACAAATAACGGATCATCTTGGAATATAATTCAAGAACAAATTTCATCAGGTTCCGGCGAAATAAGTTGGCTAGTTCCCGAAATAAATTGTGATTCTGTTATTATTAAATTTGTAAATTTTGAAGATACGACTGCTTATAGAATATTTAATACACCGTTTTTAATCTGGTTTCCCATTAGTGTAACACAAAGCACAATGTTGGGACAAAACAACATAAATTTTGATAACGCAAACCTAAATCTCTCTGCTTTTGTAATGGTACAGGGGGAGATTACCACACGTTATTTTATGTATGAAGCTCCTTATTTTAGTAATTTACCTGAAGGAGTTCTTGCAACCGGACAGTTTTATTGGGAATTAACATCTCCAAGTGTTAGCTTTGTAAACGGCAAATTAAGCGTTCCTCTAAATAGTTTTGATCGAATTACAAATCCCGATAAAGTAGTATGGCTTTATAGAGAAAATTTTAACGATAATTGGGTAAACTTAAATGCTCAAATAATTAACGGTAATATAGAAAGCATTGACTATTTTTCAACTTTGGGTCAATTCACTTTAGGTACTACCGATAGCAACAATTTTGTAACAGTAAAAAATAATGAACTACCTACACTATACTTTATAAGCAATAACTATCCTAACCCGTTCAACCCGATAACAAAAATTACCATAAACGTAATTAACGAATCACTTGTAGATTGTGCGGTTTTTAATTCTCTTGGTCAAAAAGTTGCCGTTTTATTGGGAAATGAGTATATTAACGGGAGTAGAAACATTACGTGGAATGCGATAAACAATAGCAGCGGAATTTATTTTATCGTATTTAACATTAAAGACCTAATTAATAACAAAGCAATAACCGAAATTAGAAAAGCCGTATTATTAAAGTAATTTATTTACTAACATAAACAAATATACTTGTTGATAAAAAAGGAATCTTTGTAGAATCATCTTTAAAAATAGTTGATATCATTAATTCCTTTAATTTTCCTTCTTTTAATACATCCATCGGAGCGGTTACATATTCTACTTTTTCTATTTTAAACCCTGCATTTTCAAGTAGTTTTATAACTCTTTTACGAGTGTAAATACGCGCATTTGCAAATTTTTCATGAATCGGTTTTGGTAACCAGGAAAAGAAAGGAATTCTGTTCCAGGGTAAAAGCGGAAGTTTTGCCCCATGTGTTTCAAAAATCCACCATTTATTAGGTACACTTATTACAGCTTTGCCCCCTTTTTTCAACATTTTATACAAATTAACAACGTTATTATCATTCTTAAAGTGTTCGATAACTTCAAAACATATAAGTCTATCATATTTTTCCGTAGCTATTTGATCACTTTCAATATCAGATAAAATAAATTTACAATTCGAAATATTTAATTCTTTTGCATTTTTTTCAAATTCAAGTAAATTAGATTCAAAAATATCATAACAATCAATTGCAGAAAATTTATCCGCCAATCGTAACGCTGTTGCCCCGTTTCCGCAACCGATTTCCGCACATGTATATTTTTTTCCAAAGAAATCAGCAATATTATTAATTAATTTTATTCTTCTAATTATAATTTTATCATTAAAATTAGCGGGTAACCCTAAATAAACGTTTTCCGCAAATCGGTCTTTATCAACAAATCCCATAACATTTTAATTTTATTAAGTATATGCAAAGATAAAAAAAAATATCGAGATTGTTGTTCCCAATTTTATTGATTAGTTTCAATAAAAAAACCCTCGTTAAATTGTCTTTATACGAGGGTTTAATCAAAATTAGATTCAAAATCAATTTATTCTAAAATACTAAAGTGACACCTACTTTAAAAGTTTCGTAAGTTAAAGGAGTTTCGCTGTTAAAAGGATAATTCATTTTATCTTTTTGTAACATATAAAAACCGTAAGCAATACCATTTTTCAATAAAAAGTTAATAATAGGAGCTGCTACGGGAGATGCATCACTAACTTCATCTACAAACGAATCTGCTATTCCTATTCCGATTACTTCTATCATTAAACTACCTAAATGTTTCCAAGTCATAACTCTCGGAAATACAACATTGGCTTGGTAACTTGCATCTACAAAGAAAGTTTTATTCAATCCGATTGCTAAACCTCCTTCTACGCGCTGACCGAAACGAAGTGATTTATTATATCTATCCAAAATTTTATAATCGCTTTGTTGTGAAACACCTAATGAAGTATCAGGTAAATTTTTCATGTTTAATTTATTCCAAGTAAAGGCACCTCCGAAATATGGTGTTATATTAACTATCCCAAATTCGTAACCGTAACCTTCTTTCATACCAAACCCAAAATTAATCATTTCTGAACCTAAGCCTTCTGCATTTTTATCCTTAAGGTCTAACGAGTTAACACCGAAGAATATAAATTCATCTCTCATCTCCGTAATGCCTTCATCATCCCAACTATCTAAATATCTTCTACCTATTTTAATTTCTGCATTCCCTACTTTTGCAAAATCATCAGAAAAAGACTTGTGTTTGAATTCTGTTAAACCATAACCAAGTTCCATAAAAGGTCTTGTGTCTTCATCAAATTCTACATTTACTCTAAATTTCTTTTTGTCCACTTTTTTATGATACTTCTGAGCGAAAATATCAGAAAAAGTTAAAGAACTTAATAATATTAAAATAAGAAATACTTTGATTTTCATTTTATCTCCAAATTTATTGTTTTTCTTGTTATTAAGACGAGGGAATAATAAAAATGTTACGCAGATTTTCTACAAAATATAGAATTTAAATAAAGTTGTGATATAAAACACAACTATCCTTTGCCCATTTAAATTTTGCGAATTTATTCTACAACAATACCTGATTTTTGCTCTAATGTTTTAATTAATGTTTCCATTAACACATCATTTTGTACCGGTTTAGTTAAAAATATATCAACCCCGGCATTATAAGCATTATCTTTATCACGTTGAAAAGCATGAGCAGAAAGCCCAACAATAGGAAGATTTTTATATTCGTCCATCTCGCGCAGTTCTCTTGTTAGCTGTAAACCGTCTTTTTTACCGCGAAGCGAAATATCCATTAATATAATATCAAACTTATCGTTATTTAACTTTTCGTAAAATGTTTCTGAAGAATCACATATCTGTAAAGCAAATTTCCTTTTTAAAAATATTTGAAGAAATTTTTGATTTTCAAAATCGTCCTCAACTATTAATAATTTAGGTTTCGTCTTTTCTGCTTCAGCCATTTTGTTAACCTGTAAATTTTATAAATAAACTATAATTACAAAAATAAGTAATTTTTAAATAAAAAAAAATTATCTTAATATATTATCGAAATATAACCCAAAATATTTAATTTTTTATTATTTTTATTCATCAATTATTTAAATATAGTAAATAAATGGAAAAACAAAAATTATTTTTTGCACTTATAACAATTATTTTTTTAACCGGTTGTTATTGTAAAACTTGTTTAAAAAACTCTTATGATTTTGAATTTAGCGAATCCGCCATAAATAATGCGGCTAATTACATTATTGAAAAAACCGGTGAACCATTTTATGATAATTATATATTTCCCGATTATATTAATTCAAAAAAAATCGGCGACTATTTTGAACTTCACTATATTTTAACAATTCCCGAAAAAGATTATATAAAAGAACCGATAGTTTTTACTACTGATATTAACGGCAAAGTAATCGAAAAATACGAAATTATCGGAATACCGGATTGTAAGGACTCACCTGAGGACGGTACTTTTAATATTACACCAAACGAAGCTGAACAAATAGCTATTACAAATGGAATGAATAAAGGTATTAAACCATGGAAAATTGATTTCATGTGGTCTCCGGAATATGCAAAATATGTTTGGTATGTTCTTAGCGTAAAAAGTGAAATGAATTACGAAGACAATTACAAAGCTAGCGGCGAAGAAATGGTAATTAACCCTTATGACGGTAAAATAATAATTCACAGAAATTGGGATATTCGATAGGAAAAACATTATGAAATATAGAAAATTAGGTACTAGCGATTTAGTTGTATCTGAAATTAGTTTGGGCTGCTGGACATTGGGAGGGAGAAATTGGTCCGAAGGAAAGCCAAACGGCTGGGCAGACGTTGACGAAAATGATGTAAAAGAAGCCATTTTTTATGCTTTGGATAACGGCGTAACTCATTTTGATAATGCGGATGTTTATGGAAACGGTAGAGCAGAACGTATGCTGGCTAAATTTTTAGGAAATAAAACAAAGGATGTTACTATTGCTACAAAAGTCGGGTGGTTTAGCGGTACGGCTCAACACGCATATGACCCGTTAAATATTCGTCATCAATGTGAGCAGTCGCTTAAAAATCTTAATCGTGATGTAATTGACTTATATTATTTTCATCACGGAAATTTTGGGTTGAACGATTGTTATCTTGACGATGCAGTCGAAGAAATATACAAATTAAAAGCAGAGGGGAAGATTAGACATATCGGTCAATCTGCCTACAGCAATGATGATTTTTTAAAACTGATTCCAAAAGTAAAACCGATAGTTATACAAAGCTCCGCCAATGCAATTGATGACCATTATATTGCTGACGGCACACCCGTTCGAAAACTTCTGGAAGAAAAACAAATTTCCTTTATTGCATTCGGACCGGTTGCACAAGGAATATTATTAGATAAATATAATAAAAATAATCCTCCTCAGTTTGAAGAAGGAGACCATAGAAAAAATGCAGAAAGATTTACTGTAAATTATCTAGCTAAAATTGAACCCAAAGTTGAAGCATTAAAAACTAAATTCGGCAGTGATATAAAAGACTTGGCTAGAGCTGCGTTACAATATTTATTACATTATAATGTTGTTGGTGCGGTTATTCCCGGTTTTAGAAATTTAAATCAAGTGATTATTAATTTAAGTGCTCAAGATAAACCGTTAACCGATGAAGAATTTAATTTTATTAGAGATTTATTTAAAAATTAGCCAAATTAATAAGTATAAAATTATAAAAAAAGCTGTCATTTTTTGACAGCTTTTTTATTTATATGATTATTACATTTATTGATTCATAATAGAATTATATTCCTCAATCGATAATTTAACCGGAACATAATTATAACCTCTAAAAGAGAGATTTCTAACAAATGCCTTAAGGTGGTTTATGCTCCCTTTTCTTAGGTTATTATAAACAAATATTATATCATTATTATCAATAATTTGCAGTCCGCTTTGAATATCCAAAATATCTACTTCTTCAATTAATGCTCCTACTTTTAGCGCTTCAATATCTGAAACCGAACCTTGTTCTATTAATGAATTATATAAAGTCTGTAATTCCGGATTTGTAAAAACACCTCTCACATCTTTAACTATCGGATCAGGAATAGAATATTTATTTAACAAATATTTAATTGCATTAGTATGTGCTTGCTCGCTGTTCGAAATATTTTGAAATATCGGCATATTATATTTTTCATAAAATGTTTTATAAACGTCTCTTGCTAGTTTTTCTTCTTCTCTCATAAATATCAAACTTTCTCTTTCTGCATCGCTTAAATCTTCGTAAGCGAGCTTGTAAAGAGATTCTTCAGTAATTGATTCTTGATAATTCATACTATTTTCAGAATATTGGTTTTGATTATCGGTTACTTCATTACTACAACCTTGTGAAATAATACCAATTATCATTGCGGCAACTATCATTATTTTTTTCATTTTAACTTCTCCGGTATTTATTAATAAAATTGTTTTAGGGGATAAAACAATTGTCGTGCCATAACAATATTCCTAAGAATAGTTGTTATTTACCGGATAAATTCGACTTGTTTGACGAATTATCAAACTAATATGGCGAACAAAAACTTTATTTATCAAATTTCCCTAACCTAATCCCATTATTCCGCTATTAATAAGAGTGCTGCATTAAAAGCCTGTTTTTTTGTTTTTATTGAGCATTTTCTCACTCATTGTAAAATCACTATATTTTTAATATTACCCGTTTAATCATGTTTTAGCGGGGTTTGATTAAGGGCTGTATCAAAATAAAAAATGCAGCCGTTTTGATTTAAAAATTAACTCACCCCTAGCCCCTCTCTTAATCTGAATGCTGAATAAGAGAGGGGATAATAACTTCGCTCTAAGGCTGTATCTTGCATTGATATATGTAGTTACAGAAATCACTGCGTCATCCCTCTCTTTTTAAGAGAGGGAATGAGGGTGAGTTCTTAATCTCAAAACGTGACTATTTTATTTTAACAGCCACTTTTGATACAGTCCCTAATTGAAATACACTTGTTTATTATAGCTAAAATTAGTTATTTATCTATATAATTACCCTATTTTCAAATAGTGGTTGGGGAATAATTCTATTTTAACTCACAATAAAAATCATTATTAATCTTCAGAAAATTTACCTCAAGTATTGTTATTATACAGCCCCAATAAAATAAATAATTTAACTAAAATATATTTTTGTCATAATTTAAATTATTCGCCGGCAAAAAAAGAATAAACAAAAGGCTTATTTGGCTATCATCTTATATCCGATACCGTGAACTGTAAGAATAATTTTAGGATGATTCGGGTCTTCTTCCATTTTTTGGCGAAGCTTCACAATAAAATTATCGATTGTGCGGGTTGTAGTAAAAACGTTTTGATCCCAAATATTTTTTAATAAATCATCTCTACTCACTGTTTGGTTTTTTCTTGAATAAAGATATTTTATTAGTTCGAATTCACGATGAGTCATTGAAACTTCATTTTCGTTTTCATATGCTGCGTAATTCACAAAATCAAGTTTTAATCTTCCTAAAATCAAAAAATCATCATGTTTATCGCTTATTTCAACATTTGTATTTTCCGTACGGCGTAAAACTGCTTTAATTCTTGCTATTAATTCTCTAACGCTAAAAGGTTTAGTTATATAATCATCGGCACCCAACTCAAGACCTAAAATTTTATCAATCTCTTCACCTCTGGCAGTTAACAAAATAACCGGTGTTTTATTTCCTGCAGCGCGTATTTTTTTACATACTTCAAATCCGCTAAGATTAGGCATCATAACATCCATAATAATTAAATCATATTGATTGTTATTAATTTTTGATAACCCGATTTTTCCGTCCTCGGCGGTTTCAGTTTCATACCCTTCAAATTCCAAATTATCCTTTAATCCGTTACGCATTGCTTCTTCATCTTCAACAATTAATATACGAGGCATAATTATACTCCTTTTTTATATATCGGAAAGCTAAGTTTAAAAGTGCTTCCTTCGTTAATTTTACTTTTAACAGTAATAGTACCTTTGTGGTAATCTATTATATGCTTTACTATTGATAACCCTAATCCTGTTCCTTTTGTATTGTGTACATCTACTGAAGTAGCTCTATAAAATTTATCAAATACTTTATTTTTTTGCTCATCCGTTAGCCCTATTCCGTAATCAGTAATTAAAACCGAACAGTAATTATTATCTATTTCAGTCTTTACATCAATTCTTTTACTATTGCCGCTATATTTGGCTGCATTATCTAATATATTTATAATACTTTCCTTAACAGCTTCCCTATCACAAAAAATAGGTAAAAAATCATCCGCGCCAAAATATTTTATTTCAAATCCTTTTTCTATTAGCTGTTTGTGATATAATTCCAATGTTTCCTCTAATATCTCGCCTAGCTCCTCTTCACCAAGTTTAAATTCACGTTTCCCTGCTTCCGCTTTCGAGAAATTTAGAATTGAATTAACTAATTTATTTAGCCTTGAAGTTTCCTTTACAATTGTATTAATATATTCTGCTTTTTTTGAATCATCTTTTATTCTCCCCATCTGCAATGTTTCGGCGTACATACTAATTAAAGCGAGAGGCGTTCGTAGCTCGTGAGAAACATTTGCAATAAATTCCGTTTTCATTTTAACTAATTCCAGTTCTTTCCCCGTACTTAAAAAGATGTAAAGTATTCCTCCGAAAACATAGATTAATAAACCGGCAATGATAATAGAATAATATTTTGTTCTTTTGTTTGCTAGTTCTTTTATTGTTTCTCCTTTAAGCTCAATACCCGCTTTCAAATTTGGAAATAACCACATATCATTATATTTTTCGGGTATAATTTCACTTCTAAAACTTAAACTATTATAAATCTCTTTTCCGGTATCTATATTTTTTAGACTTATAAAAAAGTTATTAACCAAAGATCGTCTAATTCGAGGATCTAATACTGAATTAATAAACTTTGGTAAATCAATAGTTAAAAATGCAATTTTATACTCGTTATTACCACTGATAACAAAACTTTCAATTATACATTCTTGATTAAGAACAATTGGTTCAATTTTATCGTAATTTGCTTTTTTATATCTAATTAACCGTTCAAGCTTCCCTTTATTTTCTTGAGCAATAATTTCAAATTTGTTTTTAGAAGAATCAAGATTTCCACCATAAATGCCGATTAAATTACAAGAAGTATCAATAATTGTTATGTACTTTATAGGTTCATTTTTATTTAAGAATATTTCAATATTCTGTTCAATTAAATCAGATTTGCTGAAAAACAATATGTTTTCAAGCTCTGCACGTTTTCTGCTAATATAATCTTCTGAAAATTGATTTATCGAAAAAAGTATTGACTCAATTTGGTTATCATACATTTGTTGAATGCCTTTGGCATCTTCGTTTAAATTATACAGTTGATAAGCCGAAAACATTAAAATTGGTAAAATGATGATTATTACAAGTAAAAACCCTATTTTACGTTTGGGATTAATTTTCATAAAAGTATTTTTTTATTAACTTAAAAGATAAAAAAATTAAATCTAACTAAAAAGTAAAAAAATGTAACGAATTTATTTAGCCAAATTATTTGATTTTATTATATTATTCTTTTAATTTTGAGTTTAAATATTTTAAGAATACCAAAGTAAGGAAAATCTTGGAAAACAATCAACAGAACTCTCAGCAGAACAATAATGTCCAGAAAGGAACGAAGCCGCGCCGGTTTTATAGACCCAAAAGAAAACCTAATGCAGATTCAACAGCCGATACGCGCCCAATTAAAACTAAAAGTGTCGAAAGATACAAGATATCTATCATAGTTCCTTTATTTAACGAAGAAGAATCTCTCAATCCTCTATATAAAGAAATTATGTCCTCTATCAACAGTATGGGGAAACCTGATTATGAGATAATATTTGTTGATGACGGAAGCACTGATAATTCACTGAACGTAATTAAAGAGCTTTGTCAAAACGATAGAAATATTAAATATATAAGTTTTAGGAAAAATTACGGTAAATCTGCAGCTTTGTCATTAGGATTTAGCCATTCAACCGGCGATATAGTTATTACAATGGATGCTGATTTACAAGACGACCCCGCAGAAATACCAAATTTAATTTCAAAAATTAACGAAGGGTACGATCTTGTTAGCGGTTGGAAAAAGAAACGTTATGACCCGTTTATAAAAAAATACACTTCTCGTCTTTTTAACTCAATTACCGGAATGATGAGTGGAATTAAATTACACGACTTTAACTGCGGACTTAAAGCATATCGTAAAGAGGTCGTTAAAAGTATTAAAGTTTACGGCGAAATGCACAGATATCTACCGGTATTGGCAAAATGGCAAGGATTTACAGTTAGTGAAATTGCTGTAAAACACCATGCGCGCAGATACGGAAAAACAAAATTTGGCATATCAAGATTTTTTAAAGGCTTTGTTGATCTTATTACCGTTATGTTTACCACCCGATATACAAAACGTCCTATGCATTTATTCGGATTTTTAGGTGCATTATCATTTTTTATCGGATTTGTAATTAGTTTGTATTTATCTTATGAATGGTACTTTCATCACGTTGCTTTAAGTAATCGTCCTTTACTCTTCTTGGGTATGTTATTAATTATTGTAGGTATTCAATTCTTTTCGACAGGTTTATTGGGTGAATTTATGGTTCACACAAATTTTGACGAAAAAGAATATAATATAAAATCTAAAAAAGTTTAATTATTTAATATGATAAGTTTTGATAATATAAAATATGACTGCACTCACTTTAAAGGTGATATTCCGTGTAAACCTCATAAGTTGTATAGTGTAAAATGTGTTGATGCCGAGGGCTCTAATTGTTCTTATTACGCTAAAAGCGAGCACAAGATCTTAATAATTAAATTAGGCGCAATTGGGGATGTTATTAGAACTACTCCTTTAATTAAACCGATTAGGGATAAATACCCCAATAGTAAAATTTATTGGCTCACTTATACTCCTGATGTTATTCCTTCTGAAATTGATTATGTATTAAAATATAATTTTGAATCAGTTACTTTAATTCAAAACATTGAATTTGATTTTTCTGTAAATTTGGATAAAGATAGAGAAGCTTGTGCTCTATTCAATACAGTTAAAAGTAAAGTAAAAAAAGGATTTATTTTAAAAAATGGGTTAACCGCACCGGCGGATAAAGATGCTAAAGCTAAGTTTTTAACCGGTGTTTTTGATGATTTAAATAAATTGAACACAAAACATTATTTAGAAGAAATATTTGAAATTTGTGGTTTTAATTATAATGGTGAAAAATATATATTAAATAGTTTTGATGACTTTGGTAAAGATTGGGAAATAGATTCAAACAAAAAAATTATTGGGTTTAATACAGGTTGTGGAGGAAGATGGAGCAGCAGACTTTGGAAAACCGAAAATTGGATTGAACTTGCCAAAATGCTTATTAACAACAATTTTGAAGTAATTTTATTAGGCGGCGAACAAGAAGATTTAAAAAACAAAGAAATTGCAAAACTTTCGGGTGCAAAATATTTCGGATATTATCAGTTACCTACTTTTATAAATTTGCTAAACCGTTGCAACCTTATAGTTACAGCCGTTACAATGGCAATGCATATTACTTTGGCTCTTAACAAAAAAATAATATTATTTAATAATATTTTTAATAAAAACGAATTTCATCTTTTTGGATTAGGCGAAATTGTTGAACCCACAAAAGAATGTAAATGTTTTTACAGCGGTAAATGTAAAAATGCTGAATACTTTTGTATGGACACAATTACTCCGAATACGGTTTTTGAACTGACTCAAAAATTGCTGAAATGAAAATAACCATTCTTTCAACAGCTTATCCTTTACGAGGCGGAATTGCCCATTTTAACGGATTACTATATAAAACATTAGTTAAAGAACATTCGGTAAATGTAATAACATTTAAGCGTCAATATCCTTCTATCCTTTTTCCGGGCAAATCGCAATTGGAAGCCGGAGATACTACCGAAAAAATTCCTTCGCAAGTATTAGTTGATTCGATTAACCCTTTTAATTGGCTAAAAGTCGGATATAAATTAAAGGAGGATAAACCGGATTTAATAATATTCAAATATTGGATGCCTTTTTTTGCTCCTTGTTTTGCTACAATATTAAAAGTTGCAAAGTTTAATAAACATTCTAAAGCTATGGTTATTTGTGATAATGTTATACCTCATGAAAAACGGCCCGGTGATATTTTATTAACTAAGTGGTTTTTTAACAAAGTAGATTATTTCGTCACAATGTCCAAAAGTGTTTTAAATGATTTACATATCATTAAGCCAAAAGCTAATAGCATCCTCTCTTTCCATCCCGTTTATTCAAATTTCGGAGAATTAGTAAAAAAAGAAGATGCAAAAAGACGCTTAGGGATAAATACGGATAAGGCATTTCTATTTTTTGGCTTTATTAGGGACTATAAAGGTTTAGATACTTTAATAGAAGCGGTAAACTTAATTAAAGACAAACTTGATTTCACTTTACTTGTTGCAGGAGAATTTTATACGGATAAACAGAAGTACTTGGATTTAATTGCTAAATATAGTTTACATGAAAAAATTAAACTTTTTACCGATTTTATTCCCACCGATGAAGTAAAGTATTACTTCTGTGCTTCAGATGTTGTTGTTTTGCCTTATAAAGACGCTACTCAAAGCGGGATAATTCAAATTGCGAACAACTTTAACAAACCGATTATTGCAACTAATGTCGGAGGTTTGGGAGAAGTTATTAAAGACGGATTAAATGGTTACTTGCGAAATCCTAACAACCCAAACGAGATTGCCGATGCAATAATGAAATATTATAACGAGAATAAAGAGTCTGAATTTAGCGAAAATATAAAATCCGAAAAAGATAAATATAGTTGGGAAAACTTTACTAAAGAAATTTGTAATATGGTTAAGTTGTAAATACTTTTGGCGATATATATCTATAGCTATTCGTAACACTCTGTTTTTTATAACATAAAAATATTAGCAACAACTTTTAAATTACCGCATAAAACTAAAACAATTTTATTTGGATCTACCGGGTTTTATTTTTAAAATATTACAAAACATTATAATGTGTTACAAACAAAATTAAATATTATTAGTCATAAATCATTAATCATACTTTAATGTATTAAATACTACATCAGGATTAACTTATGCATTCTTTACGATACTTATTAATACTCTTTGCTACTTCGTTATTATTGATCGGCTGCCAAAATGAACCAGAACCTTTTGAGGGAATATTAACTTATGTTTATTATAACGAAGCAGAAACAATGGATAAACCGGATACTGTTATTGTTTATCTTAAAAACGGTAATTCTAGAATTAAGGAAGTTGTTAACGACCGTTTATTTATTACCGAGAAAAATAACACATATTTAATTAACGAAGAAAACAAAAAATTCTTTGCTTATTATATTAAGGATTGTTATGATTCGGTCTTTTTTTCAGAGTTAAATTTGAAACGAAAAAATTTATATATAAAAAGTGAAACAAACGAGCAAAAAACAATTAATAATATAAAATGTAAAAGTATAAGATTTTTAGATAGCCTTACCGTTCCTGAAGGAACTAATATTGTTCCTTTTTGGGAATATCAAATTTGGATAAACAAATCATACGGGATAATAAAACACCCTGTTGCCGAACATTCCGAAATTGATGAAGTTGAATATGTTTTAGAACAAGGATATTTGCCGGTTTTTATAAAAAAAACATATCGCGGAGAAGCAAAATACGGTAAACTGATTGTTACATACGAGCTTATAAATATTCAAAATAAAAAACTTGATGATAAACTTTTTTCCGTTCCGGAAGATTATGAAAGAGTAAGTGATTTATTCGATTTGTATTAAAATCATTAAATATTTTATTAGCTTAATTCAACATTAATAAACAAAGTTTACTTAAATCAAAAGTATTAAAAGCAGTAAATAAGCTCTTTTTTATGAATTTAAAAGAATCACTTAATTTTTAATTGTTCTCCTTCAGAAGATGCAATTATAACGGCACCACAGGTATCGCTAAACACATTTACTGTAGTTCGGCACATGTCCAATATTCTATCTACTGCCATAATTAATCCTATTCCTTCTAAAGGCAAACCCACAGCACTTAAAACAATTGACATCATTACAAGTCCCGCCATAGGAATTCCCGCTGCCCCGATAGATGCCAGCAAAGAAGTTAACACAACAATAGATTGCTGTGCAAAGCTCAACTCTATACCATAAGCTTGTGCAATAAACATAGCGGCAACACATTCATACAACGCAGTGCCGTCCATATTAATAGTTGCCCCTAAAGGTAATGTAAAAGAAGATATTTTATTAGATACACCGCAATTATTTTCAACTGCCTCTATCGTTAAAGGCAAAGTTGCATTTGACGAAGAAGTTGAAAATGCGGTTAGAAATACTTCGCTCATTGCTTTTATATGTTTTATCGGATCCACTTTTCCTAAAACTTTTAATAATAGCGGTAAGGTTATAAACGAATGTATAATTAAAGCCGATAATACCGTTAACATATATATTCCTAAATGCCCTAATACTTCAAGAAACTTCCCATCTGCAGATTGCTGAACTGTTAATTTTACAATTATTCCAAATACCCCAAGCGGAGCAAATTTAATAACAAACATTGTCATATTCATCATTACATCAAAAAAAGAAGTAAACCAGTTGCTTAAAAATGTTTTGGCAGGTTCATTACTTTTAGTAATAAAATAGCCTAATAATAATGAAAAAAATATTATTGCAAGCATTTCTCCTTCAGCAAGTGATTTAACAATATTTGTCGGAATTATATTCATTAATGTTTGTTCTAACGAAACATTTGTTATTCCCAAATTAGAAATATTTTCCTTAAATCCTAAATCACTGCCCAAGCCGGGTTTAATTAAATTCACAAGCACTAAACCTGTTAAAATGGCAAACAAACTTGTTGCCATATAATATGTAATTGTTTTTATTCCCAATCTGCCTAAGCTATTTCCACCGGAAATATTAGTTACTCCCGAAACAATTGAACTAAAAACTAAAGGAACTATTAACATTTTTAATCCCCTTAAAAACAAATCACCAAGCGGACTAACAAAATTTACACTTTGCGGAAAAGCAAAACCCCAAATAATTCCTAAGATTATTGCTATTAGTATTTGCCAATGTAATTTAAGTTTAATCATAATTCCCCGTTAATATTCTAAGTTTAACAAAATTTCGTCACAAAGAGGATAACCTAACGATGTTAATTTGATAAATTGTTCCGTTATAGTTAAATATCCCTTTTCCTTCATGAATTTCAAAGATTTGTTGTTTATATTCAACCACTCGGGAGAAATTATTTTAAGTTGTTCTAAATTTATTCCCGTAGCTCTTAATCCCATTATTACAAACTCTTCAACCTTTTGTTTATTTGTTAAGGTTTCTTTATACATTATTGCTTCATTCTTTTTACTTATTGAATTTATATAATAACTTAAAGATGTATAATTACTCCATCTTATACCGTTAATAAAAGAGTGAGCGGAAGGACCTAAACCCAGATAATCTTTGTACTCCCAATAAAATTTATTATGTAATGATTGGTATCCGTTTTTTGCAAAATTAGAAACTTCGTATTGTTCAAATCCTTTATTTTTTAAATACTCAATCGTTATTTCGTATAAATCCGCATCATAATCTTCGTCATTTATTTTAACTTTTCCGTCCAAAACCTGTTTGTTAAGTATAGTTCCGGGTTCAACTATTAAACTATAACATGAAATATGATTTATGGGTAAAGCTGTTGCAGCATCCAAATTCTTAATCCATTTTTCTTTACTTTGTTTTGGTAAATTAAAAATTAGATCTAAGCTTAAATTTTCAAATCCGGCTATTTTTGCAGAATTAATTATCTCTATTGCATCGTTACTTTTGTGTATTCTTGTAAGGTATGTTAAATCATCATCATCAAATGATTGTACACCAATACTTAAGCGATTAATACCCGCAGATTTAATATTTATTAATTTATTGTATGTCAAAGTCCCCGGGTTAGCTTCCAGTGTAATTTCAGGACTACTATCAATTGTAAATTTCTTACTTAAGTATTTTAATATCTCTTCTATAGCTTTCGGTTCAAGAATTGAGGGAGTTCCGCCTCCAAAAAAAATTGTTTTAATTTTATGACTTTTTGAATACTCAGATGCATAATAATCAATCTCTTTTAATAATGATTTTATATATTCATTAACATTCTCAAATTTAATGATCGAATAAAAATCGCAGTAAATGCATTTATGTTTACAAAAAGGGACATGTATGTAACATGCTAAGTCTATCATAAAAATTCCTTGCTTACTAAAAATCAAATTTAAGAATAATTTCAATAAAAAACTATTTTAACTATTATTTGGTTTAGAATTTTATTTTTTTTGTTTATATTGTAAAACAATAATTGGTATAATAAATGGCTAAAATTGCTGTAGCTGGAGCTACCGGACTTATTGGTAAAAAACTTGTAGCAAAATTGCTTGAACGGAATGATGAAATAATTGTTATCGGACGTGATATCAATAATTTAAAAAATATTTTCCCTCAAGTTAAATTATACTCGGATTATAGTCTAAATTATTTAAAAGTTTTTGAAAATACGGATTCATTTATAAATTTAGCCGGGGTTAATGTTGCCGGCAATAGATGGACAAGAGAATATAAAAAAAAGATACTGGATAGCCGAGTATCCTCAACAAAAGCTATTATCAATATAATTAATTATTTAAACCCTAAACCTGAAAATTATATTACAGCTTCAGCTATAGGATATTACGGTATAAGCGAAACAAAAACTTTTACAGAAAAAGACTTATCCGGTTCGGATTTTTTAGCTAAAGTTTGCGAAAGATGGGAAACTGAAGCATTCGAAGTTTCTAAATTGGGAATTAGAGAAGTAGCTATTAGAATAGGCATTGTACTTTCTAAAGACGGCGGAGCCTTGAGTAAAATGTTATTACCGTTCTATTTATTTATAGGCGGACCTTTGGGAGACGGAACTCAATGGTTTTCGTGGATACATATTGATGATTTAGTTAACTCTTTTATTTTTGCATTAGATAATAAAGCGATTTACGGAGCGATTAATGCCACCGCACCAAATCCGGTTAGAATGAAACATTTTACTAAAACTTTAGGTAATGTAATTAATAGACCAAGTATTTTTATTGTTCCCGAATTCATCCTTAGACTTATTTTAGGCGAATCTCATTACATAGTAACAAAAGGAAATAGAGTTGAACCTGAAAAATTATCAGAAAACGGTTTTACTTTTCAATTTCCGCAATTACAACAAGCATTACAAAATTTATTAATAAACAAATAGAACTAATATGAAATTGATTGAAAATTTAATTGAAATTATTAACGAATTAGTTGCAAAAGATCCAAATTTATTTAGATTTAATAAAAAAGCGAATTCTGATTTAATTGTTGATATTGAAAGAGATTTAAGTATTTTTTTACCTGATTCATATAAACAATTTTTATCTAATTTTAACGGCGGCTATATTGATTTATTCCCAAATAACCTAGACATGAGTACAGCCGATAAAATTTGGAATTGTAATTACATTTTTAGTTTAGATGAAATGGCAACCGCATATGCAAAAAGAAGTTCTCAAAACTGGAAATTTACACCCAAGGGAAGTAACGAGTACCCTTTTATTCCTTTCGCAAGAACAAGCATGAACGAACACTTGGTTTTTATTAACCCGCTAAACGATGGGGAATCATGCATATTTGAAGCTATTCATGACGAGCCTTGGTACGAGTGGGAATTAAAATTTTTGGATTTCTCCGATTTCCTTTCTACATATATTGACATGGGAGGAGACATAAATTTTGCAAAAGTTGGTAATAATGTAACTTTAGATCAATATTTAGATCAATATCCTTTAACTAAATTGTTATATTTCAATTAAGAAGGTAATTTATGAAAAAGACTTTTTTGATAATATTTTTATTATTTTTTGTAATTAATCTTAGATGCGAGATTTCAAAATCTGAAGCAGATTTAAAATTATTTCTAGATGAAAAAGAGAAATTATTTGAAGATATTTCAATACAAATGGGTATTGCAACTTGGAATATATATAGCGGAGAAGATGTTTCTGATACAAAGACTCCTCGTTTAAGGTATTTATCTTTGTTTACCGATGAAGAGTTAAATAATAATATTACAACCTGGTACAAAAATATTAACGAAATAAAAGATCCTGTATTAAAAAGAAGAATTGAAGTATGGAACAATGTTCTATTAGGTGCAAAAATTGATTTTGATAAAGATATTTTTCCTTTAGAAGACCAATTAGAAAAATGGGTTGCGGGCGATAATAGCGAAGGAGATAAACCAAGTGATGAAGAGATAAACTCATTAATATTGGAATTAATGAAAAGACGAAATGCAAAAGCTATTGAATTCGGCTATAAGAATTATGCTGAACTTCAATTTTTATTAAGCGATATTGATATTAACTATTTTCAGGAAATTGTTAAACAGGTTGATAACTTAACTAAAGAACCATATATTCATTTTCTTGACAAAATTAAGAAAGAAGATAATAAACAAGAAATTTCGGGATTAGATATTCGAAAATTAATTGGGACTGCATACCGTAATAAGTTTTCTGCCCTTATACCTAATGAAAAATTAGATTCTTTAATTAATTTAACCTTTAATAACATAGGAATAGATTATCATTCTCTTCCTATTCGTTTTGTAGAAAAAGATATTCCTTTCGGCGGAAACGGTTTAGCAATAAAAATACCGACTGATTTTAGAATTGTAGTAAAAACCAACCAACCGATAAATGTGTATATGCACGAATTAGGTCACGGTTTACAAGGTGTGTTTACTAAAACCGAGCATCCTATCTTAAAGGGGTACGAGTGGTGTTTAGGTAATACCTGCCCTGCTTTTTCCGAAGGTATTGCAGAAACAATAGCCAAAATGACAGACAATAAAGTTTGGAAAAATAACATATTAGAACTAAACGATAATGAAATTGTAAAAAAAGATTCTGCCTTTAATAAATATGCTGCTGTTTATTTACGTTATCATTTATACGCAATAACATTGGAGATTGAGCTTTATAAAAATTTAGATAAAGATCCTAATCTAATTCGTGATAGCTTATATAATCATTTTTTATTTGCAAAAGATGCTTTTAATAGTAAATTTAATTATGCGGATTTTGCCACATACATTTCTTATCCGGTATATCTACACAATTATTTTTTAGCAGATATTATTTCTTGCCAGGTACATAATGCACTTAAAAAAGAATTTGGAGAGGATTATGTAACAAACAAAAATGTGGGTAGTTTTATTACTGAAAAATTATTAGAACAAGGTGAATTGGTAAGATGGAAAGATAAAGTAATAAAAATGACAGGAAAAGATTTAGACATTAAAGAGTTTTTAAAACAATATGATCTATAAAAAAATTTTATACCTTATATTAGTTGTTTTTATTGTTTCTTGCGGAGTTGATGAAAAGGAAGCTGACGAAGCATATAGAAACGGAATGGCTCATCTTGCTACGGTTAAAAAAGATCCTTCAAGAAAAGCAGATGCATTATACTTTTTATTAATTGCAACAGAAAATGAAAAATACAAATCAGCAGATAATGCTATTATTATTATTTCATTAGCAGCAGATATTTATTCAAATCCAAAGAATTTAACGCTGGATGATAAATTAAAATTAGAAAAGAATATAATTACAGGTTGTAAATTATTATTTGAATTAAGTACTTCTGTTGTAGAAAACGAGAAATTGAAAAGTAAAACGGAGATTAAAAATATAATTCGTTCTGAATTACTAATATACGGTTACGTAAAACAAATATTAAAAAACAAGGATACTGAGCTTTACAAACAGTTTGTTAAAATCAGTGAAAATCACTAAAATATTCATTTTGAATTTTTTTAGGTAATGATTTTACAACCAAATTATAAGAATCCGTAATTAGTTGTTTAATAAATTCATCCGAAATATTGTTCTTAGTTCCGATACTAACCCAGTGTTTCTTATTCATATAATACCCGGGGTTTATTCCTTCATATCTCTCACAAAGCTCAATAACATCTTCAGGTAACGCTTTAACCGTAATTATCTCAAACGAATCAATGGATGTTAAAGTAAACATTTTTCCGAATACTTTTAGAACTAACGCCGTTTCATCAAAAGGAAACGTAGCCTCAGTATGAGGAAAAGAAAGGCAAAAGG
>JAEXOD010000088.1 GCA_023447335.1 Bacteroidota bacterium | reverse complement strand
TGTGAAAATGAACAATTTACGAACAAAAATATTTTTAGGTTTAAGTTTTTTATTTGTTGTCGTTCTAACATTAAGTATCGGCAGCATAATTTTTATCAATCAACTTGCAAACGATTCACGCTCAATTATAAAGGAAAATTATAATACAATTGATTATTCAACCAAAATGCTAAAAGCATTAGATGTAATGTTTTCTGCACAAACAAAACTTTATACTTCAGAAAAAATTAACACATTTAAATTTGAGGCATTAAGAGATGAATTTTTTGAAAACAAAACAGAGTTTGAAAAAAATCTGGAACTTGAAAAGAACAACATTACAGAAAAAGGCGAAAACTTGTTTGTTAACGAGCTAAATTTTGAATACAACAACTTTATTAAACTTGCACGACTTCAATTTAATAAAAAGCCAATAGAATTTGGTGAAATAGAACTACGTTTTGAAAGAATTAGAAACTCTATTCAATCAATTTACAATTTAAACATGGATGCAGTACTTTCAAAAAATAACATTGCAAAAAATACTGCTGTTAATGTTACCCTTTATATGTCAATTATCGGCATCGTAAGTAGTTTAATTACATTTATTTTTATTATTTATTTCCCCAAGTATATATATTCTCCAATAAAAGAATTGATTACTAAACTTAAACAAATTTCCACTAAAGAATTCAATCAAAGAATTAATTTTACTGCAAACGATGAGTTAGGTGAGCTAATAAATACTTTTAACAATATGGCAATAAAACTTCAAGAATACGAAAAAAATCACTACAACCAACTTTTATTAGAAAAAAGAAGAATTGAGGGTATTGTACATAGCTTACAAGACGGCGTTCTGGTTATGGATGAAGCTAACCATATAATAATTATTAACAAGTATGCTCAAAACCTTTTAAATCTTGACGAAACAAGCGCAATAGGTGAAAAATCTATTGAAATTATTGAAAAATTTCCAATTTTAAAAAGAATAATAAAACATATTGAAAATTACAGCAATTCAGTAAACTTAATTCCTTTTAAGTTAGAAAACAACAACACAATTGAATACATAAAAGTTGAATCAATTACAATAACACAAAAAAATGAATTGGGGATTATCCAAAAAATCGGTGAGGTTATTGTACTTAAAAACATTACTCAATTTGAACAACGTAATATCGATAAAACAAAACTATTAGCTACAGTGTCACACGAATTAAAAACCCCCATTTCTTCAATAAATCTTAGTATTAAGTTACTTGAAGATATCAGAATTGGAAATATGAATGCGGAGCAGATAAAGTTAATTGACTCAATGAAATATCAAACAAAAAGATTGATTAATTTTGTTAACGAACTATTAGAATACTCAAAAGTTGAAACCGGTAAAATTGATTTGCACATTGCCGATATAGATTCTTATCAAATAATTGAACTTTCGGTTTTTGCTTTATTAATGCAGATTAATGAAAAAAAGATTCAAATTGATGTTGAAGCTGATAACTTTTTATCTAAGGTGAAAGCCGATTTAGAAAAAAGCACTTGGGTGATGGTTAACTTACTAAATAATGCAATAAGATATTCGAACATTGAATCTAAAATTGTCATAAAAGCTTGGGAAAAGGACAAATTTATTTACTTTTCAGTTCAAGATTTTGGTAAAGGAATTGAGCCGGAAATATTAGAAAGGATATTTGATAAGTTTACCGCTACAAAAAATATTTTACGCAAAGGGAGCGGTTTAGGATTGGCAATTGCAAAAGAATTTGTGGAATCACAGGGCGGTACAATTGCCGTAGAAAGCACTTTAGGCAAAGGAACTATTTTTACTTTTTGTTTGCCAGTTTATGAAATTTTTTAATTACTCTTTTTAATTGACGGTATTTTTAATGAAAAAAATCAAAAGATTTTTTATTGGGAAAGCAAAAGATCCTAAAGATGTTCATGTGTTTAAACACTTATCTTTAGTAGCATTTTTGGCATGGGTAGGACTTGGAGCAGATGGTTTATCTTCGTCTTGTTACGGTCCTGAAGAAGCTTTTTTGGCATTAGGCGAACATACTTATTTAGGTATTTTTGTTGCTTTAGCTTCAGGCTTAACTGTGTTTATTATTTCATTAAGTTATATTCAAATTATTGAATTATTCCCTTCGGGAGGAGGAGGCTATTTAGTTGCAAGCAAATTGCTTTCGCCTACAGTCGGAATGATATCAGGAAGCGCATTACTAATTGATTACGTTTTAACCATCACAATCTCAATAGCAAGCGGCGCCGATGCTTTATTCAGTTTTTTGCCGCCTGAATTTCTTGAATATAAACTTTATTTTGCAATAGTCGGACTTCTTGTTTTAACAATATTAAATTTACGCGGAATTAAAGAAGCAGTACTTCCTCTTGTACCTATATTTATTTCGTTTGTTGTTTTGCATCTTTTTGCAATTATTTACGCTTTATCTTCGCATTTTTATGATATAGGTAATGTTTATAATAATACAACAAACGAGGTTTCAAATTCTGTAAATCAACTCGGTATTTTTGGAGTAATTTTTCTAGTTCTTAGAGCATACAGTATGGGGGCTGGCACCTTTACCGGTATAGAAGCTGTTAGTAACGGTATTCCGATTTTACGTGATCCTAAAGTTGAAACCGGCAAAAAAACAATGATTTACATGGCAAGCTCGTTAGCATTTACCGTTATAGGCTTAATGCTTGCATATCTTTTATTTAACGTTAAGCATCAACATGGTAAAACGTTAAATGCAGTGCTTTTTACAACTATTTCTGCAAATTGGGATATTCATTTTTCTACTCTATTTCTTTTTGCCATTTTACTTTCTGAAGCTATTCTACTTTTTATAGCAGCACAAGCCGGATTTATGGATGGTCCTCGTGTTTTGGCTAATATGGCTCTTGATAGATGGCTTCCTTCACGTTTTGCAATGTTAAGCGATAGACTAGTTACGAAAAACGGTATTCTGGTTATGAGTGCAGTTGCTTTAACTATAATGATTATCACAAACGGTAACGTAAAACTTCTGGTTGTATTATACAGTATTAACGTTTTTGTAACGTTTTCTATTTCACAACTCGGTATGGTAAAACATTGGTGGAGTGAGCCAAAAAATAAACATGTAGTTGCTAAATTAATTATTAACAGTATTGGACTTGTTTTAACAATTTTTATATTATTTTCGGTAATTATTTTAAAATTTTCTGAGGGTGGTTGGATTACATTAATAATAACAGGTATAATTATTGCCCTATCGTTAATTATAAAAAAACATTACAATAATACTTATAAACTATTTAAGTCTCTTGATGTAATTATAGATTCTGTTTCTTCATCGATGTATGATTATATTATTAAAAATGATACACCGAAAGAAATAATTAAAAATACGGATAAAACCGCTGTTTTATTTGTAAACGACTTTAACGGACTTGGGCTACATGCTTTATTATCAATTTTTAGAATGTTTGGTAAAACATTTAAAAATTTTGTGTTTGTTCAAATCGGGATTTTGGATACCGGGAATTTTAAAGGGAGTACAGAAGTTGCTAATTTAGAAAAACATGTAAAAGATGAAACCGATAAATATGTAAACCTAATGATTAATAGAGGATATTTTGCGGAATCGTATACTTCTTTGGGTATTGATGTTATTGAAGAAATTGATAAAATGCTACCGTTAATTACGCAAAAATTTTCAAATGCAGTTTTTTTTGGCGGTCAAATTGTATTAAAAAAAGAAAATTTTGCTACAAAATTTTTACACAATTATATAGTTTTTACTATTCAAAAACGCTTATATTCTCTTGGTTTACCTTTTTTAATTTTGCCAGTTAAAATTTAACAGTGATACGGTGAAATAGTGAAAAAGAACGTTCCCTCGCTCAAGTTATTTGTAGCTATTTCATTGTACTTCAATTTAACATTCAACCCTTAACATTTAACATTCTTTGAACAAAGATTTTCAGGATAAAAGAAGGATTAACAGGATAAAACCGGTTCGCATTAATTCTTAACTTACATCTAACGTCTATAATCTAACATCTATTTTCTGACATTTTTTAGCCCCCGGAGGAGTGGCATTTTTGTAACTCGGGTAAATGATAACAATCTAAAGCCTAGTAGATGTGATATTGGTTTTTATTGCTCAGGTAAGTGAACGGTTAATTGTGACTAGCTACCGGCTACAAGCCACCAGTGACTCGGTACTTGGAAAACTCTAAATTTTCAATTTTACTTTTCCGCTTGACTTATTTCAAAATAATTACTAATTTGAATACATGTTAAAACATAATATTTTATCTTGTTTTTACGGTTCAAAGGAAACCGAGCGTAATTTACTGCTCCTTGTAAATTTTCAAACACAATTGGAAATTTATAAAATTTTATACTCTATTAATTTAAATTGAATTATTTAAGGAAATATTTTTTAATGACCCCTTTACCAAATTTATACTTTACAAGGTTTGTTTTTGAAATTAAATTCATCAATGGGGTAAATTTTCCCAATTTTTGGGGAAATATGCTTAAAGCGGAGTTTTTGAGAGCTTTTAGAAATACTCTTTGCAATGAGAAGCATGATGATTGCAAATTTTGCGACTTTACCGATAGTTGCAAATACTTTAAAATGTTTGAAAAAGAACAAAAATATCCGGATTATTATTATTTAAAATCCATTAAAAGGTTCCCTTTCCCTTTTATTATTCATCAACCTGAAACCAGTAAAAGGAAGTTTTTTCCTAATGATAGGCTTGAGTTAATTATTACCGTATTTGGTAAGTATACAGAATTATTCGGGAATATTAGAACCGCATTTAATAATTGGGGAAACGAAGGTTTCGGTAGAGAAAAAGCTAAATTTATTGTTACTAATATTTATGCTGCCGATTATAAAGATAAAAGAACCAACGCTATTAATAAGGAAACAGATTTACCCGAAGCTAATCTGCCTATTATTAGCAGCGATATTTTTTGTAAGTTAAATTATGCTAAATATAATAAAGCAGTTTTAGATTTTAACACACCTTTACAATTAATGAATAAAGGAAAAGTTATAACAAACAGCGAAGATATTAGCTTAAAACATATTTTGGAAACAATAGAACGAAGATATTTATCAAGTGTTTATCTATTTTGCGAAAATGAAAATTTAGGAGATCTTACAATTATTGATAAAAATGCGGAAATGCCTCAAATTATTAGTAACACATTAAAATTTGTCGAAACCGAAAAATTCAAGCGAAAAGGGAAAAACACAGGCGATTCTGCAGCAATGCTGGGTAATTTAATTTTGTTCGGCGATTTTTCTAAAATAGGTATTTTGCTTCATTTGGGGTCATTTTTAGGAATCGGGAAAAGCATATTATCAGGTTACGGTAAATATACAGTAATTTTTAAATAGATTTTGTTCTTTAAAGTTTGAGATTATTAAAGGGGTAGCTTAATTACTACCCCCAAATTTGGTTTTAATTATATTTTATATAAACAAGGACGGGTGTACTATGTTAAATTTACTTTACAAATTTGGCTTAAAGCTTGAACAAAGTGATGATTTAGACAAAATACTTATCGATCCCCCTAAAGAGGAAAAAGACGTTAAGTATTACAATGTTGGTATTTTGATTGACTTGGATGAAAACAAGGTGGTTTTAGACCCACAATACTTAAGCGAGTATGACGGTGCTAATTCTATCAAAAAGTTTTTGGCTGTAAGAACACTTGGAGGGAACAATAAGGAGTTTTATTTAACTATCAACGGAAATAGTTATAAAAGACTAATTGATACACTTCATAACTCAAATGATACCTGCGAATTAAAAGAAAGGATATTAGACAAAGGCCAAAAATTCAAAGAAACAACAATATTTAAATTTTCCGAATTAATTGAACATAATTTCAATAATTTTACTTATGAAAATTATTACTCACAAGTTACATTAAAAGGTAATATTTTAACATTTGATAAAAATGTTTTTATAAGCGGAATTAAACCTTTAATTGGATTACCCCCAAAATCAAGTATTATGCTCTATTACATATTAATTAAATGTACCGAACTAAACATATTACAACCGACTTTAGCGGCATCTATAGAAGGATATTTGGATTTTGCCAAATCGCAACACTTACCACAAAGTAGCAATAAAAAAGATTTTTGCTATGTTTCCGGTTGTGAAGAACATGACATTTTAGAAGGTGGTAATTTCCCAAAAGGTAACTTAACAAAAATATTTGTAACTACGACATTTAATTACACCAGTTATTTTCAAAAAGAGAACTTTGGCATTAATTATAGTTTAAGTAAAAAATCGAAAGAAATAGTTGAATTTGCTTCTAATTTTTTAATGAAAAATCTTAAAATAAATATCGCCGGAACACCTCATATTTTAATCCCCGAATTTCCATATGGCTTTGATAAAGATATAAGATATGCAGTAGAAGAGTTTAAAAAAGTTAATGATATTGCTTTTAATTCAAAAGAATTTGAATACGCCGTTACTTACTTTAAAGAAGCAAACGAATTGGAAGAAAACATTTTTTGGTTTAATTATTTTGGCTTTGAATCAGACCAGTCAAGTTTTAAATTGGTTAATAGAATAAAAGAGGTAAACAGTGCAAAACTACTTAATATTAGCAAATTGTTTATTGATAATTCTATTAAAATATTGGGTAAAGCTCCCAAATATACTTATAATTTCCGAACTATTTATAATATTATTCCTATAAAAAGCCCTGATACAAGTAAAAATCCGGCATTAGATTTAATTGATGCCATATTAGAAAATAAGATTATTGATATACAAAATATCTTTGCACACTTTAAGGAACTTGCATTATATTATTATTTAGATAGAAAAAAAGTAAAAGGGTGTTACACCAATGTTTATCCTTATAGCGATCCTAAATATTTTGATTTTTTTATAAAAGATGCAATTAATAATTATTTAGTTTTTATAAAAACATTATTAGACCTTAATCAATTAACAAACCATAATTTTATGGAGGGAAAAATGGAAGAACAACCGACAAAAGCATTCTATGCAAAAGAAGAAGAATTGTTTGCACAACACGGTTATACTGACCTGCAAAAAGCTATGTTTTATTTGGGCAGAATGGTTAGTGTAATAGGTTATGCACAGTTTACCAAAGGACACAAACAAAAACCGATTTTACAAAAGATTAATTTCAACGGCATGGGTTTAAGAGAAATTGTAAAATTGAGAAGCGAACTTTACGAAAAAGCAAGACAGTACAAAGAAGATTTATCGTTTTTAGACGGTAAGTTTGCAAAATTATTTAATTACAACAATTGGAATTTACCCGCCAACGAGGCTCTTTTCTTTTTATTAAACGGGTATTCTTTTTATGTTAGTTCTAAAGATAACGACCAAAATGGAACTATTCAATTAACAAATAACACGGAGGAGTAAAATGGCTAATTTAATTAACACTAATAGCGATTTTTTGTTTATTTATGAAGCAATTAATTGTAACCCCAACGGCGATCCTGATATGGAAAACAAACCACGTATGGATTATGATACCAATACAAACTTGGTTACAGATGTAAGAATAAAACGTTATATTAGAGATTATTTGATTAATCTTGGGCAAGAAATATTTGTTAGCACTTATAATGATTTAAAAGTTAAGCCGGAAAATAAGTTAAAAGAAATAATTAATAGTTTTAATGAGGTGGGAATTTCAAACTTATTCAACTCAAACTGTTCGGAATTAGAGCAAATTCTTTCTATTTATAATAATAAAGGCACTAAACCTTTTTTTAATGTATTAATCACAAAAGAACAAAAAATGTTAGGGAATCTATTACTAACGCAATTAGTAAAAAAAAGATTAATAGATATCAGAATGTTTGGGAGCACGTTTGCTATTGAAAACCTTACTAATGCAATGACAGGACCTATTCAGCTTACTTGGGGTTATTCCTTAAATAAAGTAAAACTTATTGATACTTCTGCTATTGTAACTATTATGAACGACGACAATTCTACTTTCGGAAAAGATTATAGACTTTATTATAGCTTAATTGCTTTTCACGGAACTATAAACAAAGCAGCTTCTGTTAGCACCGGTTTAACCGAAGAAGATAAAGAAACTTTCCGTAATGCAATTTGGAACTCTATTAGTGCAACTCCTACACGTAGTAAGTTAAATCAATATCCCAAATTATATGTAGAATTTGAATATAATAACGGTTATGCCAACGGTCAATTTGGCGATTTACGTAACTTCATTAAATGCACACCCAAAACTGGTATTGATAACGATGCGGTTCGTAAGTTTGACGATTTACAATTAGATTTAAGCGATTTAATTACCCTAATTAATAACAATAAAGGTGACGATAAGGTTATTAATAACGTTATTGTAAAAAGCTCACCGGATATTAATTTAAATATTTAACGCTATGGAAATAATAACTTTTGACTTAGTCGGTAAATTTGCCCATTTTAGAAAATATTTTTCTAATTCTACAGCATTATCTTATTCCATTCCGCCTAGAACTACGGTCATGGGTATAATTGCTGCAATTATGGGTTACCCGCGAGATTCTTATTACGAAGATTTATCTAAAAGTAAACTCTATATTGCAATAGGTATAAAGAACTCGTTAAAAAAGTCGTTTCATAGAGTTAATAACTTAATGATTAAAAGCAGGGCTTGGGATGATTTTATGGGGAAGAAAAAACATACCCAATCCCCTTTTGAAATACTTACCCCCAATAGCTTAAATGAAGGTAAATTGGTTTATAAAATATTTTTATTTGCCGTTGAACCCGATTTTAGAAATGAATTGAAACAAAAACTGATTACAAAAAATAATACTTATAATTTATCGCTTGGTGTTGCACAGTTTTCTGCCTCTATTACTAATTTTGCCGTAATTGATGGTTACGAGGAAACTGCCGATAATGAGATTATTTGTTTCGATTCTGCTGTGATTTCCGATTGTATTTCAAAAATTTGCTTTAATAATAAAAAAGATTTTGACTTTGTGGAAGAGGACTTATTACCCGTTGATTTTATGGGCAACTATAATCGTAAACTTAAAGAAATTACAAGGATTTTATACACTTTTAATAATGTCAGTTTAACTGTTAGGTTTACCGGAGATTACTGTAAACTTACAGATAATAGAAATATTCAATTTATTTGAGGCAAAAATGGATTTTTATTCCCATATTTATAAATCAGGGGATAACCAAATTACCGAAATAAAACCTTTAAGGCGGCATTTATTTAATGCCGCTTCAATTGCTAAAGATAATTTGGTAAACACATCAAACTTTTCTCTTTCTAATGATATTCTTTTTTCTTTTCTAAATGATCTTGTTATTTTTCATGATTTGGGTAAATATACAAAGTTTTTTCAAAATTATTTATTAGGGAAAGAGAAAGGGAGTGAATTAACTAATCATTCGCATATAGGTGCTTATTATATATTTAACAAGTATATAAAAGATAACCCTAAACTTGCGTTGATAGGTTATTTTATTATTAAAAATCATCACGCTAATTTTAATGATTTTAGCGAAGAAACAATATTTTCGCCCAACGAAAGAATACTGCTAAAAGAAAAACTTAAACAACAGTTTTTTATTCTAGCGCAGAATTTAAAAGATATAGAAAATGACTTAAGTACTACCATTATTAAAGAATATATTAACGTACCCGAGAAAGCTCTATTCTATAAAATAAGACAAATTGATAAACAACCTTCAATTGAAAACTACTACTTAATTAACTACTTATTTTCATTGTTAATTGAAGCTGATAAGTTGGAGGCAAGCAATACCAAACAATATACGCGTATTGATATTGGAAAAAATAGCGTTAATGATTATTTAACTAATACAAAGCCCAATAATAGTTTTATTAACCAAATTCGCAAAAATATTAGAAACGAAGTTAAAACAAAACTTACAAAAGATTATTTACTTTCTAATAATATATTTACTT
>JAEXOD010000079.1 GCA_023447335.1 Bacteroidota bacterium | reverse complement strand
TTTAGTATATTATTCCCCCTCTCTAGAATTTAGAGAGGGGGCTAGGGGGTGAGTGTTTGAAACTTATTTTATAAAATTTAATCCCTTTTGATACAACCCCTATTACTTTTGAATATTATTAAATACTTAAACTTTAACCTTAAAAATTTAACCTTTGCAGAACAGTCCGCCGCTTCTTTCTAAATAATCTGCAATGTTATCAGCAAGTTGATCAATTGAGTAATGCGTAACATCTAAATGCATAACAGGAATTATTGATTTATTTAGCAAATCGTTTAGTGTTTCTTGTTCTTTAATAAATATATCTAAATTATCATATTGTTTAGGATTTCCTGATATTTTTAACCGTTCTTCCCTTGCTTCTGCAAAAGAATTAGGTTTTCTAAAACAAAATATTATTCTAAAACCTAATGCTACAAGCCTTTCTTCTAGCCATTTAAAATCATAATAACGATTATTATAGATTGATTGATGCATTTGTGTTGAGATATGAAATCTATCTATTGTCCAAGAATAATATTGCTGTAATTCAAATAATCTTACCCATGTAGCATACGTTTCCATTGCTTTTTGTTCCTCATCAGAATTAAAATTTATTAAACCGCGTCCCCATGGGAAGTTTGTAAATGTACACCATTCGGCAGAAATTAACGGTGAGTGATATCTATATTTTTTTGGTCCTACTATTCTCGAATGTTCGTTAATCTTAAAAGCAAGGTCTGTTTTTTTAGTTAATCTTGTTCCTTCAAATATTATTTTTGGACATAATTTTGCACCCATATTTACCTTTATTTATTTTTATTGTTTAATTTGCTATTATTGATAGTAAAATTATTAAAAATAGGAGTTATAACCAAATGAAGAATTTGTACATTATTTTGGCAATTATGTTTTTATGTTTAGGATGCGGTTCAAATAAAACAGAAAAATTTTCGGATGAGTGTTCCGTTGATTATAACAATATAAATAAACTAATAAAATTTGATATTCCCGATTCAACAAGTCTTAAAAAATTTAACCCTTTAGTAGAATCGGATTTAGTAAAAATAGAAAAAGAAAATTTTGAGTTTTCAGGTTATAGAACTGAAAATAAAGTTTTTTATAATACTATAATTAAGCCATATTTATTAAAATACAAAAACGATCTTGAAAAATTACCTATTAAAGATGCTATAAACGAAATAGCGATATTTATACATCAGGCTTATCGTACATATTTAGGAGAGGATTTTTACAGATGGGGAGGTGATTTAAATGATCTCGACGACCCTCAAGGAGAAAAATCAAGAGGTAAATACAAATACGGTTTAGATTGCTCCGGTTACACTACATCTGCATACGATGCTGCTGTTGATTTAGGTTTACTTGACCCTACTTCTGACGGTGCAATATTTTCTTCAAAGGGTTTTGAGCATTATTGTAAAACTTACAATTTAAAAGATGGGGGTGGCTTAAAAGATACACCTAATAATTATAGGGTTGATACTAAAGAATTAGCCGTTTTAGGGAAAATTATTTTTACGGTAAAACAAGGCGGTGCCCCAACCGATGAACAAATATCACTATTACAACCCGGAGATATTGTAGGACGAAGCGGACATTTTGGCATAATTGTTTTTATTAATAAAAAACCATACTATTTAGAAAGCGGTGGTTGGGTAGTACCTAACCATAATTGGTTACCATATTGTGCAAATGAAGCTTTAGAAATTTTTGCCCGTAACGGAAATTTGGATATTAGAAGAGCTTTGCCTTAATTTTTTTAGTTTTATAACAACTTACGGAAATAAGTTAATAAATAAGTTAAGTTATTAAGCATTGTTATCATACTATAAAGGTTACTTAATTAAATAGCTAAAAAAAGGCTTTAATTATGGTAAAAAATTTATAAATATGGATAACTTGTGAATAAAAAAATACCCTAAAACTTACTTTTATAATTAATTAAATGGCGGTAATTGCTAAAACTTAAATAACTTAACTTTTTATTATTTTAGATTCTATTTTGTATATAAAATTTATTAAAATGTGGATAATAACACAACAACATTATTTTTTCAACAATACATATTTTGAGTGTATATAACGTAAAACTACATTATTTATTATCCACAGCAAAATTTTACTATAAAACTCTATAATTCTTTATTTTTTATTTAGTTATAAAGTTATCAACATATCCACACTAATATAAAATAAACCATTCTTTAAAATTTAAACAAAAGAAATATATTTATATTAAGTAACACTATAAACTGAAACATTGATAATTTCTTTAAACTATGGGAAAAAGGATTAATATATATTGTCTGTTATCTAAATACCGCAGTCTTTAATCTGTGAACTTGAAACTTATTTAACCTTAATTTTACAAATATTTTGCACTTTTTTTATAGCTTATTAATTTTTAGTATAAACTCTAATAATTTAAATACGATTATTATATATTATTTTACATTTTTTTGCGAGGTTAAGTATGAAGAAAGTTTTACATTTTTTTGTTTTATTTTTGTTTAGTGTTACTATTAATGCTCAAATAGGCGGTTATGCATTAAAGTTTGACGGAGATGATGATTATGTTGTCGTACCGCATAGCAATACATTAAATTTTACAGCCTTTTCTATTGAAATGTGGATTTATGTTGATGATAATCATGATAATTATAAAATGTTGGGAAAAACTCCTACAAATGCTACAGAGCCAGGTTTCACAATCGGAATTACTAATAAAAAATTATTTATTGAAGCGAGAGGATCTACAAGTAACTATATTCAAGCCACTTCTACAAATGATATACCTTTAACTACATGGGTACATGTTGCAATGACATGGAGTAGTGGTGGAAACTTAAAAGGATATGTAAACGGAGTTGAAATTATAAGTAGTTCTTCGGGTAGTTTTACTATAACTAATGCAAATAGTATGTATATTGGTCGAGCTCCATGGTCTCATGTAATAGAAAATCATTTTCGCGGTAAAATGGATGAAATTCGAATATGGAATGTTGTACGGACTCAGGAAGAAATTAAAACAAATATGTACAAAGAAATTGGAACACATAGCAATTTAAAAGCTTACTATAAAATGAGTGACGGAACAGGCACTACTTTGACTGATAATAGCGGTAATAGTAATACAGGCACACTTAATAGCCCATCTTGGGTAGGCTCCGGTTGTTTTGCGGGGAGTCGCAATGCATTGGATTTTGACGGAAGTACTGATTATATCGATTTTACAACTGATCCCCCGTATAATAATTCTGCAATTACGCTTGAAGCTTGGATAAAGTTGACTAGTAGCGGAACTGAACTTGAAATTATGTCTTGGGATTATCCTCACGCAACCGAATTTAGAGTAAACGAGGGTAAATTACAATTCGGAATTGATCAAGATGGATGGTCTAACGTTCTCGGTACAACAAATATTAATACAGGAAATTGGACACATGTTGCAATGGTAAAAAATAATCAAAGTGTTAAATTATACGTTAATGGAATACTGGATGCGTCAGGAACTATTAGTGATATTCCAAACGCTCCGCAGTTTCAAATTGCACACTTATATGAAGGTGGTTCAAAATATTATTTCCCCGGTCAAATAGATGAAGTAAGAATATGGCATACTGTAAGAACAGAATCCGAAATAAGAGAAAATATGATGAAAAACCTTGTCGGTAACGAAAGTGGTTTAGTAGCTTATTATAGATTTGATAATTACGACGGTACTACTTTATACGATTTAACAAGTAACGGAAGAAACGGTACTTTAACAAATATGGATGCTGCAGATTGGGTTTCTTCATCCGCATTTAATACATGGATAGGAAGTGAAAGCACTTCTTGGGCTACTGCAAGTAATTGGAGTAACGGAGTACCTTCGACAACTGATAATGTTGGTTTATATAAATGGGATTTAGGAAGCGACATTGCAATTGAAAATCAAACGGTTAATAGTGTTTTATTTTCATCTACTTCAACCCCTACAATAACTAACGGTTTTAATGTAAACGGAAATTTATTACTTGAAAAAGATATTACTTTTAATGACGGTCAACAAATTACTTTCGGTGCAGCAGGGTATTTATCGGAAGGAACTAAACTTGTAAAGGGGGATATGGGTTATTTACAATTTTCGTTAAATAGAAATTATTTAACAAATTATAAAAATATCGCAGGAATAGGTTTATACTTAAAGAATAACGGAAGTAATACGGAAAATATTAATGTAGATATTACTCGAGTAACGGGTCCGGATCCATATGAAGGTTTTACAAAGCCATTAGCTAGAACTTATAAACTAAGTGA
>JAEXOD010000060.1 GCA_023447335.1 Bacteroidota bacterium | reverse complement strand
AGTGAAACGGTGATAAAGTCGTACTAAAATTTGGGGGTAGTTTTACTTAACATTTAACCTTCAACATTTAACATTTTTTTGAACCAGGATTCTCAGGATAAAGAAGGATTAACAGGAAGCTCCCTCTATGTAGGAGGTAGTAATCCGGAAAATCAGTTTAAATCTTGTAAATCCCGGTTCTAAAATGGTGGAAAAGTGGAACGGTGAAAAAGTGGTACGGTTGAAAAGTCGTACTAAAATTTGGGGGTAGTTTTACTTAACATTCAACCTTCAACATTTAACATTTTTTTTGAACTAAGAGCCGATTGCATTAATAAAATTTTGCCGATTTATCTTTTTAATAATTGCTTAAATCATTATATTACAAATTAAATCTTTATTAAATCTGTAAATACGATAAATTGTCTAAATATTTATGAAAAGAAATGTACTATTGTGGGTTTCGGCATTTATTATTACGCTTACGGTTGCAATTTATCAAAGGGTTACCGGTCCAACATATCCGTTGTCCGGTAAATATACTTTTGTAGGGAAAGAATATAAGTATAAATTACTACGCTCTTACGGTGAAAAAACGGACTGCAATATATCGATTGAAAACGATAAAGATATTAGCGGAGTTTTATATTTTAAACGTTATAAAACAAATGACGAATATACAAAAATCCAGATGGTAAATAAAAATGGGAAACTATCGGGCTATTTACCTTATCAACCTCCCGCAGGCAAATTGCAATATTTTATAGAAATTTATAAAGATGAAGCAAAATTAATAATTCCCGAGAAAAAAAATGTAATAATCCGTTTTAAGGGGAGTGTTCCTACTTTTATACTTATTATTCATGTGTTTTTTATGTTTGGGGCGATGTTGCTTTCAGTTAGAACGGGGCTGGAATTTTTTAATAATTTGCCAAAATTTAAAATATTAACTTTTTTTACTTTGGTTTTTTTGTTTATCGGCGGATTTATTTTAGGTCCAATCGTTCAAAAATATGCTTTTGATGTGTATTGGAGCGGTTTTCCGTTTGGCCATGATTTAACCGATAATAAAACGGCAATTACATTTTTCGGTTGGTTGGCTGCCTTTTTTATGTATAAACGAAGTAAACAACCAAAATATTGGGCATTGGGTGCTTCTATTTTATTAATAGTAATTTATTTAATTCCGCATAGTTTAATGGGGAGTGAGTTGGATTACAATAAACTTGATAAAGAAAAAAAACAACAAATAATAGATACAAATAACATAGGTGACAAATGAAGTTAAAATTATTGTTTTACGGCTTATTACTTTCTGTTTGCACTGTATTGGCTCAAGAAAATACTCAAACGTTCTTGTCTTTACGTCAAACCGGAGTTGAAGACTTTTTAAAAAAATACCCAAAATTTGACGGTAGAGGAGTATATGTTTTTGTTTTTGATACCGGAGTAGATATGGGTATTGAAGGACTAACAAAAACATCAACCGGTGAGGTAAAGGTTGTTGATGTTCAAGATTTTACAGAACAAGGTGATGTGAAGTTTTATGAGGCTGATATTGAGAACAAAGACGGTAAAAAATATTTTGAAAACGAAGCACAAAAATTTAGCGTGTTAGGTGCAGAAAAGTTATCATTAAAAGCAGATGACGATAAATATTTTATAGGTGCCGTTAAAGAAGATTTTTGGAAGAACTCAGGTTCCGGAATTAAAGATATTAACGGAAACGGTAAAACAGACGATACATTTTACTTTGTAACTTTTAAGACTAAAGAAGGAAATGAAAGTTTTTGGGTTTTATATTTTGATACAAACTGTAACGGCGATTTGGCAGACGAAAAACCATTAAGAAATTACCGTGAAAAACAAGATGCTTTTTATATTGCAAACGGTGAAAAACTACCTAGATTATATATGGGGTTAAATATTTACCCGGAGCTAAGTTTAGTTAATTTCCATTTTGATGACGGCGGACACGGTACACATGTTGCAGGAATTGCTGCCGGTAATAATATCGGACAAGTTGGATTACAAGGTGTTGCCCCGGGTGCACAAGTTATAAGTTGCAAATTAGGCAATAATAATTTTTCGGGCGGTGCAACCGTAACCGAAAGTATGAAAAAAGCTTATTTATATGCCGATAAATTAAGCAAAGAAACAAAAACTCCTTGTGTTATTAATATGAGTTTTGGTATAGGCAGTGAAATTGAAGGTTACGGTGATATGGAGAAGTTCATTGATAAATTAGTTAAAGAAAATCCATATTTGTATATTGCCGTATCGAACGGAAACGAAGGTCCCGGAATCTCTACAAGTGGCTTACCGGCTGCTTCAAACAGTGTGTTTTCATCCGGTGCTGTTCTAACAAAAGAAGTTGGAAATGATTTATATGGTGCCGTAATAGATAGCGATATAATTTTATACTTTAGTTCTCGCGGCGGTGAAGTTAGTAAACCTGATATTATTGCACCGGGTGCATGTACTTCGACAGTTCCTAATTGGGGAGATAATGACAGATTTTGGGGAACAAGTATGGCTTCTCCATATACTGCAGGTGTTATGGCTTTGTTAATGAGTGCCGTAAAAGTTGAATTCCCTGATGTAAAAGTACCTTCTTTATTGCTATATAAAGCAATTAGAGAATCTGCTACCCGTTGGAATCAATACGCTTCAATAGATCAAGGTGCCGGTTATATTAATGCTGATAAAGCATACGAACTATTAAAGAAATATATTAAAAACGGTGAAATTGAAAAGTTTGAGACCTATAAAATTACTGCTGTTAGTCCAAATATGCCTGACGGAAAAGCTCCGAATATTTATTTACGCAACGGATCTTTTATTACCGGTAACGAAACTTTTACTTATACCGTACAAAGAAATAAATATGACGGAAAAGATAAATTTTATCGTGTATTTGTATTAGAAAGCGATAGCGATTGGTTAATTCCTGTACAGAAGAAAACATATATTCGTAATGAACAATTAACAAATGTTGTAGTTCGTTTTGATAAAAACAAAATGAAAAACCCCGGTATGTATAACGGTAAAATAAAAGCATATCGTGAAGGAAGCGATAAATATGTTGAGTTTGAAATGATGGCAACCGTAATTATTCCGGAAGAATTTACTTCAGAAAACAATTATAGAAAAACATTTACGGGAACTGTTGATAAAGCGATGTATAAACGTTATTTCGTAAACGTTCCTGCCGGTGCAACTACAATGAAATTAAAATTGTTTTCAACACCCGGTAGTTATTTAAGCGGTAGAATTGATTTGCACGCTCCTAACGGTCAAGAGCTTGATGTTACTCAAACAATTAATGCTGAAAAAGATTATGCTCAATTGGAACGTAGTTACTTCAATTTAGAACCGGGAGTTTATGAAGTTGTTGTTGAAAGCAGCTTTTTGGCAAAAAATGTTTCTACTTACAATTTATATGTTGAATTTGGCGGTATTAATGTTGTGGACAAACCAACAGTTTGTTCAAATAAAAAAACTATTGATGTGGTGAATAGATTTAACAATACTCCTGTTTTAGGTCTTGAAGGTAAAATATTCGGATACGAAAAAAGTTATTATGTTACGATAAAAGGGAAAGATTATTACACGGCACCTTTTGAATTAAAAGAAGGCGAAACCGAAAGAAGCTTTAAAGTTGAATTAACTAAAGAAAACTTTAATAAAGTTACTGATTTTGCAATAATGATTTATAATAAAGACGGTATTGCAATCGAAAAAGACGGCTTAAGTTATCGTAAAGGTGAAATTTCGGTAACTGACGGTGTCGGTGAATATAAATTAGCTTTAATCCCCGGTTTTACACATGCTGATGGGGAATTAACAGTTTTGGTAACCGAAAAAACATATTTTGCAGAACCTATTGGTGTTACTGTTAAAGCAAAAAACAAAAAAGGAGTAATGTTATATCCTTCGATAACGGAAACATTAACATTAGATTATAAATTACCTGAGTTAAAATTACCTGAAGGAACAAAACTTTTTGGGGAAATTAACTTCCTAAATAATAGTAACGGATTGGAATATCAATTACCGATTAACGTAAATTAAAAATAAAATATAGGTAGATTATGCATGCAAGTTCAAACAATACTCCTGCTGGGTTACCCTCCAATGCTTATAAAGAGCTAAAACCCGGGGAAGAGTACGTTCCTTTAATGGATCCAAAAGCTAAAATTAGCGAAGTGAATGTTTATACTGTTACAATTGGTTTATTAATGGCTATTTTATTTTCTGCCGCTGCTGCTTATTTGGGATTGAAAATTGGGCAAGTATTTGAAGCGGCTATTCCTATTGCAATTTTAGCTGTAGGACTTTCGACCGGGTTAAAACGTACCGGTGCATTAGGTGAAAATGTAATTATTCAGTCTATCGGTGCTACTAGCGGTGCCGTTGTGGCAGGTGCAATTTTTACTTTGCCCGCTATTTACATCTTAAACTTAGATGTGGATTATTATAAAATATTTTTATCTTCTATGTTAGGCGGTTTTTTAGGTATTTTATTTTTAATTCCTTTCAGGAAATATTTTGTTGCCGAAATGCACGGTAAATTTCCTTTCCCCGAAGCTACTGCTACTACAGAAGTTTTGGTTGCAGGCGAAAAAGGCGGAAACCAAGCAAAAGTACTTATTACGAGTGCTTTAGTAGGCGGTATATATGATTTTATAATTGCTACTTTCGGTTGGTGGAGTGAAGTTTTTACTACTCGCGTTTTGCCTGTTGGCGATTATGTAGCAAATAAATTTAAATTAGTCTTTAAAATAAATATCGGTGCTGCAGTAATGGGGCTTGGTTATATTGTAGGATTAAAATATGCTGCAATTATAGCCGGTGGTTCATTTGTTGCTTGGTTTGTAATTATTCCTATTTTTAGTTATATAGGTGATTATACAACCGTTCCTTTTGGTGCGAATGTTACTGATTTATTGAAAGATATGCCTGCCGAAGCTATTTTTAGAAATTATGTTCGCCATATAGGTATTGGCGGTATTGCTATGGCTGGATTAATCGGAATTATTCGTTCTTCAGGAATTATTAAAAGTGCATTTGGTTTGGCAGTAAAAGAATTAGGTGGAAAAAAGCACGAAGAAGCCGGTGTATTACGTACTCAGAAAGATATTTCGATGGCTATAATTGTTGGCGGAATTGCTGTTGTTGCATTAGTACTTTTTGTATTCTTTTTATTCGGTGTTGTACAAAATTTAACGCATGCAATAGTCGGTTTATTAATTGTATTAATTATTGCATTTTTATTTACTACCGTTGCCGCAAACGCAATCGCAATTGTAGGAACAAACCCTGTTTCAGGTATGACCTTAATGACATTAATTCTTTCTTCTTTAGTATTGGTTAATGTTGGTTTAACCGGCGAAGTAGGAATGGTTGCAGCTTTAATAATAGGCGGTGTTGTATGTACTGCCTTATCTGTAGCCGGTGCTTTTGTTACAGATTTAAAAATCGGTTATTGGTTAGGGTCATCCCCGTATAAACAAGAACAATGGAAATTTTTAGGAACTGCCGTATCTGCTGCTACAGTCGGCGGTGTAATTTTATTATTAAATAATCAATATGGTTTTACGGGAGAAACTGCTTTACCTGCTCCTCAGGCAAATGCAATGGCTGCCGTAATTCAACCTTTAATGAGTAATCAACCGGCTCCTTGGTTAATGTATGTTGCCGGTGCATTTATGGCATTAATTTTAACTATGTTAGGAATACCTGCATTAGCTTTCTCGCTTGGAATGTATTTACCATTGGAATTAAACACGCCTATATTAGTCGGCGGATTAATTGCTCATTATGTAGGTTCAAGAAGTAAAGATGAAAAAGTTAACAAGTCAAGAAGTGAACGCGGTATATTAATTGCAAGCGGTTTTATTGCCGGCGGTGCTTTAATGGGTGTTGTTAGCGTATTGTTAAAATCATTTGGTCTCAATTTATTTGCTGCAGAATGGGCAGAAAGCCACTCAGGTGAAATTGTCGGATTAATTATGTTCGCAGTAATTTGTGTTTATATGATTTGGGACTCTTTAAAAGGTGAAAAAGAATAAAATTATATGAAATTAGTTTTTAGCCCCCGCATAATTTCGGGGGCTTTTTTGTTTAAACATGAATTTAAATTTTAAGAATATAATAGAGGAGAAAAAAATGACGGAAAGAGAAAAAATGCTTGCAGGAGAATTATACGATTGTGGGGATCCGGAGTTGATTGAGCAATGGTATAAAGCAAAAGATTTAATGCAAGAGTATAATAATAGTAGTTACAGAGACAAGAAGAAGCACGATGAAATATTAACAAAATTATTAGGCGGAAGAGGTGAAAAACTTTGGATAACTGCTCCGTTTTTTGTTGATTACGGTAATAATATTTATATCGGCAATAACTGTGAAATAAATATGAATTGTGTGTTTTTAGATTGCAATAAAATAACAATCGGCGATAATGCGCTTATTGCCCCAGGAGTACATATTTATACGGTATTTCATCCTGCTAATTGTGATGAAAGATTTGATTTTACCGATGACGGAAGTTTTTCTTTTTGTAAATCACTGACCGCACCGGTTACAATAGGTAATAATGTGTGGATTGGAGGAGGCTCGGTGATTTTACCGGGAGTGACTATTGGGAATAACGTAACAATCGGAGCCGGAAGCGTAGTTACTAAATCAATTCCTGATAATAAGGTAGCGGTAGGTAATCCTTGTCGGGTAATAAAAGATAATTATTAAGAGGAAAGCAAAAAGTTTTTTAATCAAAAGTTGGGAAAAACTTTAGTATCAAACATATCAAAAAACAAATTTTGTGTTCTAAATCATTTTTTATTTAGCCAAAAAATATTAATTTATCATATTTAGAATTTTATTATCGGATGTTATTTATGAAATATACTACTATTGAAGAAATAAGAAGTTTGTATCCGTTTTTAGAGCAAGGGAAAATTTATTTCAATCATGCATCAATCGGACCATTATCAAAACTTGTTGTAAGTAACTTAAATGAATATATTTATACAAGAAGTGCTGGTAGTATTAAAAACTTTGATACTTTCATCAGTGCCGATAATAACGGTAGAGAAAAATTAGGAAAACTTTTAAATTGTGAACCAAATCGAGTTACTTGGGTAGATAACGTAAGCAACGGGATGAATTTGCTTGCAAATAGTCTTGAATGGCAAAAAGGGGATGAAATTATCTTAAATGATATGGAGTTCCCTGCCAATGTGTATCCATTTTTGAATTTGCAATCAAAAGGAGTTATCGTAAAAATAGTTAAATCACGAGAAGGGAAAGTTTTAATAGAAGATCTAAAAGAAGCTATAACAGAAAGAACCAAATTGTTATCGATTAGTTATGTGCAATTTTTTTCCGGGTATCGATCGGATTTAATTGAACTCGGAAAACTTTGTAAGTACAATAATATTATATTTTCTGTTGATGTAATTCAAGCCGCAGGAGCTTTTAATATTGATGTAGATGCAATGAATATTGATTTTTTATGCGGCGGTACTCAAAAATGGTTAATGGGATTACAGGGGTTATCTTATATGTATGTTGCCGAAAAATTGCAAAGAAAGATGAAACAATCTTCAGTCGGATGGCTTTCTGTAAAAGATGCATGGAATTTGTTGGATTATAATTTAACTTTAAAGGATGATGCACAAAGCTTTTTTAACGGTTCGGTAAATTTAATAGGAATTGTTGCCGCAGATACTAACTTAAATATGTTTTTGGATTTTGGAATAGATAGAATTGAAAAACTAATTTTAGAAAACACGAAATATTTGCAAGACGGATTAAGTACATTCGGCATAAGATCACTTCTACACGGCGAAGAAGATAAACATTTATCGGGTATAGTTACATTTGGAATGGAGAAAGCAGAAGAGTTTAGAACTATTGCCGAGCAGAACAATATTATTTTTGAGCTGAGACAAGGGAAAATTAGACTTGCACCGCATTTTTATAATGTAAAAACAGAATTTGATAAACTGCTTAATTTGTTAGATGATTTTTTGAAGAAATGAGGTATATATGAAAAAATATTTATTATTTATAATATTTATGTTTGCATTTTTAGTAAATGCTGAAGAAAAGCAATTGATTATAAGATGTGATGACATCGGTATGAGCCATGCAGTAAATATGGCATTCAAGGAGTTATTAAAAACAGGATATCCTCTTTCCGCTTCCGTGATGTTTAATTGTGCTTGGTATCAGGAAGGAGTGGATATTTTAAAGGAGCATCCCGAAGTATCTGTAGGAGTTCACTTAACATTAAATGCAGAATGGAAAAATTATAGATGGGGTCCTATTACCGGTAAATCTTTAGTCCCTTCGCTAACTGATGAAGAAGGTTACTTTTTCCCATCGCGCGCTAAATTTCATGCGAATAATCCAAAACTCGAAGAAATTGAAATTGAATTACGTGCCCAAATCGAAAGAGCATTAAGAACAGGCTTAAAGATTGATTACGTTGATTATCATATGGGAACCGCCGTAGATAAACCGGAGCATAGAGCCATAGTCGAAAAACTTGCTAAAGAGTATAATTTAGGTATATCCAGATATTTTGGAGAAGAAGATATTAATAATGTTTATGACGACCCGGTTAACAGCAAAACGGATAGTCTTGTTGCTATTATTAATGATATAGATAAACCCGGCACATTTTTATTGGTTACTCATATAGGATTGAATCATCCTGAGTTGGCTGCAATGGAAGATCTTAATCCATGGGGTCCCAAAAATATGAGTGAAAGCAGAGAAGGGGAATTAAAAGCACTTGTATCTAGCGAGTTTTCTAAAATATTAAATTCAAAAAAAATTAAGCTGATAAATTATAGAGAGTTAATAAATTTAGAAGGGCTTAATAATATGAAAAATGAAGAATGATGAAATACTTGGACTATGAAATAATAAATAAGAGGGAGAAAATGATTAAGGCAGTATTTAATATTTTTATTTTAATAATTTTAATAGTTACCGGTTGTAAAGATGACCAAGTAAATGATAATCCGGTTGTACCTGAAGAGAAATATGAAAAACCGACTAATTTAAGGGTTACTACGTTTACGGAAACCAAGGTTGTTTTGCAGTGGGATGATAATAGCGATAACGAGATAGGTTTTGAAGTAGAACAGAGTATTAACGGTTCGAAATTTGATTTGATAAAAACATTGAATCCTAACGATACAACAATTGTATTAAAAGGAGTTTTTAGTAGTAATGCGGTTTATGGTTTTAGAGTTAGAGCCAAATTTTCGGATAAATACTCAGAATATTCAGAGATTTCCGGAACTTTATCAATTTTTGCTGCTCCTTCCTCTTTAGAAATCCTTTCTGTTTCAGATAGCTTGATAGAGCTAAAATGGAAAACAAATTATACAAATAGTTTGGGGTTTGAAATAGAGCAATGTGTTAATCTAACTAATTATGGATTAGTTGGTGTTAGTGGGGAAAACTATTGTTCAATTAAAGGACATTTTAATTTTAAATATTGGGAGTATCAATTTAGAGTACGTGCAAAATTATTAACGGGTTATTCCGGGTACTCAAATGTCGTTTCAACCGTGGCAGGTATACACATTCCAACAGAATTGAAATTGGAATATATTAATAGTGCTGTTGCAAAGCTTAGTTGGATAGATAATTCTAATAATGAGACAAAATTTGAAATTTTTAGAAGTACAAACGGGATTGATTATGATTTAATAAAAACGGTTGGAGCAAATACTAGATCGGCTGAGATTGTAAATGATTATGATCTTGGAGTTAAATATAAATTTAAAATTAGAGCTTGCAATAATGAAATAAAAAGTCCTTGCGGAAATATTGTTGAAGCAATGAACCTTATAATAGATATGATAGATGTACAGGAAGGTGCATTTATGATGGGAAATCCAAACTATCCGGATGCAAACCCGGTTCATAAAGTTACTTTGCAAGGATTTAAAATTGCCAAATATGAAACAACTCAATTTATTTGGCAGGCAGTAACCGGTTATAATCCAAGCTCTCAAATAGGAAATATATTAAAACCGGTTGAAAATATTAGTTATGAAGAAGTTCAAAATTTTATAATAAGATTAAACCAACTTACTGCAAGGAACTATAGATTGCCTACTGAAGCTGAATGGGAGTTTGCTGCTTGCGGAGGAAATTTAACGCATGGTTATATATATTCAGGAGGGAATGATTTAGATGCTGTAAGCTGGCATGGTTTGAATAGTTCTAGTACTACCCATCCGGTTGGAGGAAAAATACCTAATGAGCTTGGAGTGTATGATATGACCGGAAATGTATATGAATTGTGTGCTGATTGGTATGATAAAAATTATTAAAGCGTTTCTCCTAGTATAAATCCTTTGGGTCCTAATAACGGTATTACAAAAGTTATTAGAGGTGGTGATTATGACTATTATTTTAGAGATGGTTTGGCAAATAATTATCGTTCTTATATGCCTCAAGAAGGTAAGAGTAATAGAGTGGGATTTCGTTTGGCAGAAGATTTAGAATAGAATTCATATATATAAAAAGAACGGGTTTTTCCCGTTCTTTAATTACTAAATCTAATAAATAGAAGTTATTAAACTTCGTCAGTTTTAACAAATAAAGGGTAATTTGTTTTATACTTGTCTAAAATTCTTTGATAACCTACATTCTTTTCGGTATTAATATAAAGCGGAGCTCGTAAATTAACAGTAATTTTAGTAGGGTCGCTATTAAAAGTTACTATTCCGAACGGATTTGTATTAACTTCTGTAGGGAAGTTTTCGATTAATGTTGAAATGGGAACTAACGGGAAAACTAATTCAGGTTCTTCGATAGAAACAAGCCAGCTAAATAAAATGAGGTCAAGCTGAACAAGTAAAAACTTCTTGTGCTCCTCAAAACCGGCTAATCCACCTTCAAATCGTATAATTTGTTCTTCGTTAAATTCCATATCACCAAATTGTGCATTATTAATTTTCATTTTACACCTCGGTTTTTGTTAACGATATATTATTTTTGCTAATTGCTTTTGTGTAAATATTTTTAGTTAATTTAATATATGCAATAATTTTTTATTTAGCAACATTTTTGTTAAATTATTATAATTTTATGACTTATATATACTACTTTTTAATATTACTCTCTTTAATCGGAATAGCATTAGGGCGATACCCTAATTTAAGGATGAATCGTTCTACCATAGCTATGGTTGCAGCGGTATTTTTGGTTTTTACCGGCGGAATAAGTCTTGAAGAAGCGTATTTGTCTATTAATCTGGATACCATTTTATTATTATTTGCAATGATGATAATAAATGTAAACTTAAGTATTGCCGGTTTTTTTCAAATTGTGGCTTCTAAAGTAAATAACGTTGCCAAAAGTCCAAAAATATTACTTGCATATGTTATATTTTGGTCGGGAATTCTTTCCGCATTATTCTTGAACGATACAATTTGTGTAATGTTCACTCCTTTAATATTGGAAATTACATTAAGATTGAAACGAAATCCTTTGCCCTACTTAATGGGATTAGCTACTGCCGCAAATGTTGGTTCAACAGCCACAATTATCGGTAATCCCCAAAACATGTTAATAGGAATTGCCGGTAAAATTAGTTTTGTAAACTTTTTGATTAATCAACTTCCCGTAGCAGTTTTGGGACTTGTGTTTATTTGGCTTGTTATTGTATTAATTTACAGATCAGAATTTAAGGAAAAAACATTTAGCGAAAATGTTGAATATAAACCTAAAATATATAAACCTTTACTTGTTAAAAGTATTATTACTACTTTTGGAATGGTGGTTTTATTTTTTAGCGGTTTGCCGGTAACTTTAGCTGCATTAATTGGGGCGTCTGCGTTATTAATTACAAGACGATTAAAACCACAGCGAGTTTTTATTGAAATTGATTGGGGTTTATTGGTCTTTTTTAGCGGGTTATTTGTAATAACGGGGGCAATAGAAACCACCGGTCTAGGGGAATATTTTTTCTCTGTGCTTAAGCCGATTTCAGGTGAAAGCACTTTCAATTTAAGCGTTGTAAGTGTAGTATTAAGTAATTTAATATCTAACGTTCCGGCAGTTCTTTTATATTTGCCTATAATTAAATCATTTGCTAATCCGGAGAAAGCATATTTAGTTTTAGCTATGGCAACAACATTAGCCGGAAATGTAACTTTATTAGGCTCGGTTGCTAACTTAATTGTTGCGGAAACTGCAAAAAAACGTGGAATAAATTTATCTTTTACAGAGTACCTTAAAGCGGGTTTACCTATTGCAATAATTACTTTGGCTATTGGTATTATTTGGTTTTCAATTATTATTTAGGATTATTAAAGTTGTTAATTACATAGGATAGGAAGAAAGACCGGAGGGGAAATGAAGATGAGTTTATTATCTTTTGTACCGTTTCGCAATTGTTACAAAAAAAAAAGACACCAAACCGAACAATTATTCTGCTTGATGTCTTAAATTCTTACTAAATTATATCGTAATCTAAAAACTATTTACCGTATTTATCTGTATATTTTTTGAAGAATTCGGCAATGTTTCTGTATGATTTTTCCAATGTTTTTTCATCAGGTAAAAATACTACGCGGAAATGTTTTGTGCCGGGTCTTTGACCAAATCCCGAACCGGGAACAACTACAACGCCTGTTTCTCTAATTAATTCAGATACGAAGTGGTTATCATCGTGTGAAAAGTGCAACTGCGGAAATGCATAAAAAGCACCACCCGGTTTAACGCATGATATTCCTTCAAATGAATTTAACATCTCGAAAGTTATATTACGTCTGCGGGTTAATTTTTCCATAGCTTCTGTTAAATGACTTTGGTCTCCTTCCAATGCTAATTTAATAGCATATTGTTCGGGGTGATTTGCAGATAAACGTGAGCGTAATAATTTATTAATTGCTTCAATATAATCGCTTAAAGCAGCTTTATTACCGCTTACAACTCCCCAACCTATACGGAAGCCCGGGACAATATAATTCTTTGAAAGTCCGCCGAAAGTTATTACCGGAACTTCACTGTTTAATGAAGCTATTGAAACTAATTTGTTATCGTCAAATAATAATTTATCATAAATTTCATCAGCAAAAATTACTAATTTGTGTTTAATTGCTAAATCAATAATCTGTTGTAAAGTTTCTTTTTTACAATTGCTGCCTGTCGGATTATTGGGATTAATCAAAATAATTGCTTTTGTTTTATCATTAATTTTACTTTTAATATCTTCAATATCAGGTTGCCAACCATTTTCTTCATCTAAATAATATGGATTTTCCATCATCTGCAATTTGCTTTGGATAGCAGTATATAAAGGATATCCGGGGGTAGGAGTTAATACGTTTTCGCCGTCGTTTACTAAAGCAGTTAAACATATATCAATAGCTTCACTTGCACCTGTAGTAACAAAAACATCTTGAATGTTGCTTATCCCTTTTTTTTCTGCTTCGCGGGCAATTGCGTCAACTGCTTCTTTAATTCCTGATGACGGTGAATAACCATTTAAATTTTTTAACATAGCTTCGTGTGTAGCATCAATTAAATGACGAGGTGTTTGGAAATCGTATAAGTTTGGGTCTCCGATATTTAAATATAACATCTCTTTACCGGCTTTTGCGGCTTCGTTTGCTACTAATATAATATCTCTTACTGCATATTTAACATTTTCAGTTCTCACTGCCGGACGAATTACATAATCAATCATCTTAATCTCCAAAAATAAATAAAAATAATTATGAAAATTAATATATATATTATTTATAAGCAATACCAAATTAAGACTATGGAGTTTGATTTTAATAATTCATACTTCATAACGTAAATGGTTTAATTGATCTTAGTAATAACATTCCCTTTTATAATGAATAAATTTCATTTTTATTTTGATTTTTTTATTATTTTTTTTATCTTTGTAAAAAATGAACAAAGGTTAAAATTCCCCATGTAGAGAAAATTAAATTTTGTTCTGTTTCTATTTATAAATATCAGGAGATAAAAAGGATGAGAATATCCGCTTATGTATTCTTTCTAACAATTTTGTATGTATCTGTTTCGGGTCAAAGTATCAACGATTTAATTCCTAAAAATGAGGCTTTTTTTATTCAGTCTGCTCAAGAATTTGGACAGAGGAATTTAGGATATTGGGATGTACCGGGTGGTGAACAAAATATAAGAGAAGGGGCGGAAATAAAGGTTTGGGAATTAAGTGATAG
>JAEXOD010000206.1 GCA_023447335.1 Bacteroidota bacterium | reverse complement strand
CGATCGGAATACAGACGTTTGAAAAAATAATTAATCAAAATCAACTATATGTTGATAAAACAAAGGAGATATATAATTTAATTAGAATAAGTCAATATGCATTTCTTTCACGTCCTCGTCGATTTGGTAAATCACTGCTTATCTCAACATTAAAAGAAATATTTAGTGGGAATAAAGAATTATTTAAGGGATTATACATTTATGATAAAATAAATTGGGAAGAGAAATATCCGGTAATACATCTATCAATGAGTAATTTGAAAGACACTAAAGATTTAGGCTCAATTTACGAAAGTGCATATCTAATGTTAGAGGTAAATGCAATTGAAAACGGAATTGAACTAAAAAAATATGAAAATCCGGCAATAATGTTTGGTGTTCTAATTAGCAAATTAGCTAAAATTAATAAAGTTGTTGTTCTTATTGACGAATATGATAAACCTATTGTTGATCATTTAACACAAAACGATATTGCCCAAAGGAACAGAAACTTTTTAAGAGATTTTTATAGTGTACTTAAGGATAATGACGAACATATAAAATTTTGTTTACTAACAGGGGTATCAAAGTTTAGCAAAGTATCTGTATTTTCCGGATTAAATAATTTATATGATATTACTTTAGATAGAAACTTTTCAACGATATGCGGAATTACGCAAGACGAATTAAATATATATTTTGACGATAGATTACCCAAAATTGCAAGTGAATACAATACCACAGTTGAAGAATTAAAGTTAAGAATTAAAGAATGGTATAACGGATATAGTTGGGACGGAGTGAATAGGGTTTATAACCCGTTTTCTATTCTTAACTTTTTTAATTCATATAAGTTTGATAATTTTTGGTTTTCTTCAGGTACTCCTGCGTTTTTGATTGAAAAGTTTAAAGAAAGCAAAACGACAATAGAAGACATTAAAGAATTTAAGATAGGAAGCATATTCTTTGATCAATCCGAAATAGATATAATAGATTTTCGTCCGTTACTTTTTCAAACGGGATATTTAACCGTAAAAGAATATGATTTTATTAATAATATTTACACATTAGGATATCCGAATAAAGAAGTAAAAGATGCATTTCTATCATACATTGCCGCAACTTTTGTAGAAAAGACACCCGGGGATTTAGGTTATATAAACACTTACTTACGATTAACCCTTCAAAGTAATGACTTACCCGGATTTTTTAGATATTTAAGAAGTATATTTTCAAGTATACCGTATCAATTGCATGTACCAAATGAGGCTTATTACCATTCATTATTTTACCTAATAATGGAATTGACGGGCATAGAAATGGATTTGGAAGTAAACACCAATAAAGGACGAATTGACGGAGTAATAGAATTTGAAAAAGTTATCTATATTATTGAATTTAAGTACTTAGCAGATAATAAAAACGTTGAAGATTTGTTAAATTCCGCAATTGCTCAAATTAAAAGCAAAGAGTATTTTGCTCCGTATCTAAAGAAGAAAAAACCTATAAAAATTTTAGCAATTGCGGTTAATAAAGAAATTGTTGAATATAAAATTGAATTATCAGATTTGTAGGGAATAAATGAATAAGTTTAAAGCTGTAAGAGTAATAATCGCGTCATTGTTTTTTGTTTTAACATTGTTTCTGTTTTTTGACCTAACACATAATTATTTGGAATTTATTGCTCATCCTATTCTATTTATGCAATTTATTCCTTCCGTTTTTAAATTTTTAACCGGGGTTTCTTTCTTATCACTCGGTTTCCTATTAATATTGATATTAACCTCACTTTTAGGTCGGGTTTATTGTTCAACAATTTGTCCTTTTGGTATATTGCAGGATATTATTTCATCAATTCACAAAAAAAATAATTACAAGTTTAAATTTCGTTTCAAGTCTGAAAGTTTTTGGTTACGATATGGCATACTAATTTTAACAGTTATTACACCGTTTTTAACGACTATGGTAATAGTTAATTTATTAGATCCGTACAGCAATTTCGGAAGAATTTCTTCTCAATTATTTAGTCCGATTTATATCTTTCTAAATAATATGGTCTCTTCTGTTTTTGAGCTTTTCGGCTCTTATGCAGTACAGCCGATTAGTTATAAATCTATAAGACTCGAGTTAATAGTATTCCCTTTCTTTATGCTTTTTGTAGTAGGTTATTTGGCTTTTAAGTATGGTCGATTGTATTGCAATACGATTTGTCCGGTAGGCACTCTATTAGGATTGATATCAAAATTTTCTCTCTTTAAAATTAAAATTGAAGACCATAAATGTAAAAGTTGCGGAAAATGTGAGTTTGTTTGTAAATCTGAATGTATTGATAGCAAAAATAAAAATATTGATTTCACGAGATGTGTTGGTTGTTTTAATTGTTTATCCGTATGTCCAAGTAAGGGAATTAATTTTGAATTTGATTATAAAAAGATAAAAAACTCAACAGACGAAAGTAAACGTAAGTTTATAAAAGATGTATCTATGTTTATAGCCGGTACAACAATAATAGCAAAAGCTCAAAATAAAATCAAAGTTTATAAAGATAATACCGTACCTGTTAGCAAAACCAACTTTGCTACTCCTGCGGGAAGTATAAGTATTGAGCATTTTACGGATTATTGTACTGCTTGCCATTTGTGTGTTTCATCATGTCCGACCGGAGTATTACAACCTGCGTTTTTAGAACACGGACTTACAGGAATTTTACAACCTTATCTAGATAATCATAAGGGTTTTTGTAATTTTGAGTGTGTTTTATGTTCAAAAGTATGTCCTTCCGGCGCAATTTTACCCATAAAACTTGAAGATAAAAAACTAAAACAGATAGGGATTGCTCAATTTGTTAAAGATAATTGTATTGTCTTCACGGAAAAAACAGATTGTGGGGCATGTAGCGAACATTGTCCCACCAAGGCTGTTAAAATGGAAGCAATTGAAGGCGGATTAGTTGCTCCGAAAGTATATCCGGATTATTGTATCGGATGTGGTGCTTGCGAATATGCTTGTCCGACAAAACCCTTTAAAGCCATTTATGTGGAGGGGAACTATACTCATGTTAATGCAAAACCTCCGATAGTCGAAAAGATTAATGTACCTGTCGGAACTGAAGATTTTCCTTTTTAATATATTTGCTAATTTTAGTATCCAAAAAGATAGGAAAATTGCATAGAATTGATGTGACCTTTCTTATAGAGCAGTGTTATATAAAGGTTAATCTACTTTCAACTTATTAAAGTTTTTAATATTAAACTAATAGTGTAATTTACTTAATCGTTTAAATTATCTTTTCCCCAAAGAAATCTGTAAGTAAATTGTATTTTAATAACTTATGATGTCGTTTTTCCTAAAAAATAAGGTTAAAATTTCTTATTTTGTATTCAATGTTTTAATAATTTGTAAGATGATGAGAAAGATATATTTTATTGTTTGTATATTATTTATAAATATTTCGTTAGTCGGTAAGTCGTATTATTTTTATTCTGATAGTTTAAGAACAAACGATAAAGATACTACCAAAACTATTATTGTTGTAGATACATTAAAACCTTTGCAAATTGGTGGTTTAATAAATAATAGTCTATGGATAAACAAAAGAGAAGTCGATTTGCTAGATTATAAATATGTGGGAAATATATTTAATTCAATCCCTTTTGGATTTTTAGAAGATTTGGGCTTTATCGGTCAGCAAAGCGAACCAAATTTATACGGTTTAGGTAATAATAATATCTCGTATTTAATTGACGGCGTAGAGTTTACTAATAGACTGCAAAATACTGTAAATTTATATTCTATACAATTTGAATCCATTGATTCTGTAGAAATATTAAAACTGCCTCATGGTTTTTTAGCAGGAAACGGATTTAATCCCATTACGATTAATTTTATTAATCGAAATGTTTTCTCGGCAAAACCTTACACTAAAATAAGATATTATCAGGCAGATAATGAAGAGGGGAGTGTTGATTTTTTATTTCATACCTTCATAACAAAAAAGCTTGGGCTTCGTTTTAACCTAAGTAATAGTTCGGCAAATAGTAAATACACTAATTCCGATTACGGTAGTTGGCAGGCATCCGTATATGCAAAGTATTTTTTAAGTAACTCACTCAACTTTATATTAGGTTATAATTATAGCCGAATTCAGACTCGATTGAACGGTGGCGTAGATTTAGAAGAACTAAATGAAAATTATGATAGTAGTATACGCGATTTTTATATTTATGATAGATTTTTAGCTCCAATAAATTTTGCTACTCGTTATCAAAAAAATTATATCAATAATTTTTCAATTAAAATACTTGCCGAAGTTTTAAAACAAACGCCTACCGAAATAACTCTTTATCATCATAATAACTTTACAGAATTTAGGCAAAATGAAAATAAAACATCTTCAACGGAAAAATATATTTTTAGTAATAATAAATATTTAACAAGCGGTTTGAATGCAAAACAAAACATAATTATTCCAAAATTATTGAATAATACTTTCATTTTGAATATGGAAAGAGTAAAATATTATGCCGATATTTTAAAGAACAAAACAGAAAATAATACAATTTCATTATCGGGATATCATACTCTTCAATTATTAAACAATTTTAAGCCGTCTGTGTTTTATAAGTACGCTACGATAAACAATAAACATTATGTAGGTTCCGGTGCGGATTTAAAAATTTATTATGATAACCTGTCGTTCTTCTTCGGCTTTTCCGATTATACAAAACCTCAAACTATTTTAACAAATTATTATAGTTTAAATGATGAAAAAATTAGAACAACGGAATTAAATATTAATTACTTTACTAATACGTTTAAGGCAAGTGCTTCTTATTTTATTTTTAACGGTACAAATCATACTTTCGGTGTGATGGATAGAACAACCGGAACGGTTAAAAGTGACGAAATTGTAAATTATATTCAAAAAGACTTAAAATATAGCGGAGTTAATATTAACTTTGATTATTCTTTTTGGATTATAAAAGTTAATTTAAGCGGAAATTATTATTTTAATACAAACGATGATTTAAGAAAATATTCGGTATATGGGGGTATTTATTATATTGATACACTTTTTAATAATAATCTAAAACTAAAAGCAGGTGTTAATATTAAAATTGTGGGAAAAGAACAGGGAAAGATTTACGATTTCAATTCGGGTTTAGGAGCTTCTTATTATTTAGATGACAACATGCAAATTCAGAGATTTAACGATGTTTATTCCAAAGATTCATTTCGTGCAGATTTTTTTGTAGCGGGGAAAATTCAAGATTTGGCAACTGTTTATTTTGTATTCCAAAACATTTTTGATGAAGAGAATTATTATATTCCGGTATATCCGTTGGAAGCAAGGAGTATTAGGTTTGGATTTAATTGGGAATTGTTTAATTGATGCATTTTAGATATATTGTGTCATTTACGTTTGAACTAAAATAATTTAATAAATATAACGAGGTAACCATGAAAAGACTATTTTTGGCATTATTTATAATAGTTTCGGTAAATTTATATGCACAGGTACTCTATTGGACTCCTGCCTTTGCAACAGATACTGATTCTATTGTAATAGTGTATGATGCTTCACAAGGGAACGGTGCCCTAGCAAATGCGGGTCCGCCTATTTATGCCCATACGGGTGTAATAACTAATTTGAGCACAAGTCCGTCAGATTGGAAATATGTTAAAGCGGGTTGGAGTCAAAACACAACTGCTTGTACAATGCAACTATTGGGGAATAATAAATGGAAAATAAGTTTTAGAATTAGATCATTTTACGGCGTTCCGGCATCTGAAGAAATATTAAAATTGGCATTTGTTTTTAGAAACGCTGCGGGAACAATTGTAGGACGTGGTTATGACGGCGGCGATATTTTCGTTCCCGTATATAAACCGGGTTTAAATGTTAGAATTGATAAACCGTTTTCGTTTCCGTTGTTTGTTAATTTAAATCAGCAAATTCCTGTTTTGGCTGTAAGTAATGCTGCAAATAATATGAAGCTTTATGTTGATAATCAACTTCTGACAGAAACAACAAACGATACGTTAGATTACACGATAAATGTTACACAGTATGGTACAAAATTGTGTAAAGTTATTGCATCGGATAACTCAGGTAACACAAAAGTAGATTCATTTTATTATACAGCTAAACAACCAATTGTTGTTGAACCTTTACCTGCTGGTGTAAAACCGGGTATAAATTATATAAACAGTACATCAGTAACTTTAGCTTTATTTGCACCTGCAAAGGAATTTGTTTATGTAATAGGTGATTTTAATAATTGGCAGGTAGACCCTAACTACCACATGAAAAGAACGCCGGATGACTCTACTTACTGGGTTACTATAAACAATTTAACACCCGGAGAGGAGTATGGTTTTCAATATTTAATTAACGGAACATTAAAAATTGCAGATCCGTATGCAGAGAAAGTTTTAGATCCTTGGAACGATTCATACATCCCAAACACTACTTACCCTAATTTAAAACCATATCCTACGGGTAAAACTTCTGAAATAGTTTCAGTACTACAACCCGGAAAACCAACATTTAATTGGACGGCTTCAAATTACGTAAAGCCTAAAAAAACGGACTTAGTAATTTATGAATTATTATTACGTGATTTTCTTAATACTCATGACTATAAAACATTAATTGATACATTGGATTACTTGGAAAATTTAGGTATAAACGCAATAGAGTTAATGCCGTTTAACGAATTTGAAGGAAACATAAGCTGGGGATACAATCCTTCATTCTATTTTGCACCGGATAAATATTACGGTACGGATGAGGACCTAAAAATGTTTATAGACGAATGCCACAAACGTAATATAGCAGTAATTATGGATATGGTATTAAATCATTCATTTGGTCAATCTCCGTTTGTTAGATTATATGCTACGGGTAATTATGGTCCTCCTTCGGCACAAAATTTATGGTATAATATTAATGCTACTCACCCATATAGTGTTGGGCATGATTTTAATCATGAAAGTATACATACTAAACGTTTAGTTGATAGAGTACTTAAATATTGGATTGAGGAATATAAGATTGACGGATATAGATTTGACTTATCTAAAGGATTTACACAAAAAAATAGCGGAAGTAATGTTTCTTTATGGGGACAGTACGATCAATCTAGAATAAATCTTTTAAAGAGAATGGGAGACGTAGTTTGGAGTTACGAACCGAATGCTTATTTGATATTAGAACACTTTGCAGATAATAGCGAAGAAACCGTTCTTTCAAATTACGGATTTATGCTTTGGGGAAATATGAATCATACGTATAACGAGGTTACAATGGGTTATAGCGGAAATATTGCCGGTGTATCTCATAAAAGCCGTAATTGGAGTTCACCAAACTTAATAGGATACATGGAAAGTCATGACGAAGAAAGAATTATGTATAAAAATTTAACATTTGGTAGTTCTTCGGGTAATTATAACGTGAAAACAGTATCAACCGCATTAAGTCGTATGCAAGCAGCAAATGCATTCTTTTTAACAATTCCGGGTCCAAAAATGATCTGGCAATTTGGTGAATTGGGTTACGATGTATCTATTAACTACCCATGTATGACAAACGACTGCAGAACTGATCCAAAGCCTATTAAATGGGGATATAATACGGATTTGAATAGGAAAAAATTGTATAAAGCTATTGCTGCAATAAATAAAATTCGAACAGAATTAGATGTTTTTGAAACGAGTGATTTTGTAATTGACGGAGCAAATAAACAGAAAAGAATTAGCTTGAACCATTCCTCTATGAATGTTTGTATAATCGGCAATTTTGATGTTGTTTCAGGCTCTATTAATCCAAATTTTCAAAATACCGGAAAATGGTATGATTTCTTTTCGGGAGATAGTATAATTGTTAGTAACACAACTCAAAATATAGAATTACTCCCCGGTGAATTCAGAATTTATACTACTGTAAAATTACCAACTCCGGGTGAAGATATATTGGTAAATGTTGACGATTTGTATGATAATGAGTTCGATAACCTTATTGATTTTAATTTAGAACAGAATTTTCCTAATCCGTTTAATCCGTCAACGGTAATTCGTTATAATTTACCGTCTGCAGGAAACGTTACATTAATAATTTATGATATTTTAGGTAATGAAGTGAAAACATTAGTTGACGGATTTCAGTACCCGTATTCACATTCAATAATGTGGCATGGTGATAACAATTCCGGCAGCTCTGTATCAAGCGGTGTTTATTTCTATTCACTTAAATATGATAATAAAACCGTAACCCGTAAAATGATGCTAGTAAAATAGGTTAATTGCTAAATTTACAAAGTTAATTTTAATAACTACTCTTGAAGTATCCTATAAAGACGCTCGATTATCTCGAGCGTTTTTTTTGCTATTTGACTAATCCCAATGTTAATATTTAATAGAATAATAAAAAATACGTTAAATCAAATTAATTATTGTCTCATAAAAGAATAAATTATTAAATATTTTAATATAATTTAAATTTACAGGAACCCTTTTAATTATTTCCACATCTTATGTTAATATTATTAAATAATATTCAACCAAACAACCAATCAAAATGAGGAAAAAATGAAAACCGTTTTTAGAATTATGATAGTTTTATTAGTAGTATATTCGGGAGTGTACTCTCAAAGCGGAACAAAAATGTTAGGTGTAAATGCTAAATCTATTGGGCGAGCAGGAACAATATTAGGTACATTTGATTCGCCCGACTTAATGATGAGCAACCCTGCCGGTATTTCTTTTATGGAAAATAGCGTTGTAGATTTTAATCTTTCTTTAATGTTCCCTTCAACGCACTTTAAAAATTCTTTAAACGATGTTGACGGGGATAAAAATACTTTCGTTATGCCGGATTTGGCATATGTAAATAAATATAAAGATAGTAAATTTACATGGGGTGCCGGTCTTTTTACAGCTGGTGGAATGGGTGCTGATTTTTCATTAAAACACGAACTGTTTCGTAACCAGAACGGTGAATATGAACTTCAGAAATATCACTCAATGTTAGCTGTAATGCAAGGCGGATTGAGTGCGGCTTATAAATTAACCGAAAACTTTTCAATAGGACTTTCTGCACATGCAGTTTTTAGTATGCTTGAGTTTTCGATGCCTTACTCACTTAATCCTTCAATTATGCAGGGAGTTGCAATGCCCGGAATGACATTCGGTCAAATGTTTGCTGCTCCGCCTTCTATGGGTGGATTTGGTTATACTGAAGTAACCGCAAAAGCTGAGATGACAGAGTTATCGGGATATGGATTTAACGGAAAAATCGGTTTAGCATATGTAGTTAATGAAAATCTTTCTTTCGGGGTATCTTATACGCTGCCGACTACTATTAACTACAAAAATGGTAAAGCAAATATGGATATGACGGCACAATTGAACGATGCATTCGGAAAGGCGGTTCAGGGTTATATGATGCAAAACCCTTCGGCTACTATGTTAGAAGCTCAGGGCGAAGTAATGAACCAATTTGCCGGAATGGGTATCGATTTTAGTAAAGGTGTTGTTGCAGATTACGATTTAGAAGTTGAATTATCTTTTCCACAGATAATAGGTTTTGGTTTTGCATATTCTCCGACAGATGATTTGTCAATATCGTGTGATTTTGAATGGCAAAATTGGAAAAGCGCTTTTGATAAAATGACTATCAATTTATCAAACGGAACAAACGCTAACATTAATAAAATGCTTGGAAATTCGGGAGCTTTTCAAATGGAATTTCCTATGAACTGGAAAGATGTAATAGCTGTAAAATTAGGCGGCGAATATGATGTAAACAAAGAATTGACATTACGTTTGGGTTATAGTTACAATCAAAATCCGGTTCCGGAGACAACAGTATTTCCGGTATTTCCGGCAATTGTACAACACCATTTAACAATAGGCGGAAGTTACAAACTAACAAATTTACTAACTGTTCATGCAGCTTTTGAAACAGCATTAAATAATTCAATGGATGCTAGTAACGACAATATTATTGCCAATGAATATAAAAACAGCACTAGTGAATTATCAACAATAATAACACATGTTGCTTTGTCATATGAGTTATAAACAGTTTTAATAATAATTAATTAAATACCGCAATTAATAAGTTTAATGGTTAATTGCGGCATAATTATAATAATCTTGTTTGCTAAGATTCTAAAAAATTGTAAAAGTAATTATTTCATTAATTCTACAAAAAAAGTTGTTCCTTTATTTAGTTCGCTTTCAACCCAAATTTTTCCGTTTCCGGCTTCAATAATTCTTTTAACTATAAATAATCCTAATCCGGTACTAGGTTCACCTGCCGTGCTTTTGGAAGATGCTTTTTGGAAAGGTTTAAACAATAGCCCAAGATCCTCTTTAGAAATACCTTGACCTTGATCCTTAACTTCAAAAACGATACTTTTTTCTAAATCACGGGCAGAAACTATTATTAAAGTGTTTGGGTTCGAAAATTTAATTGCATTAGTAATTAGGTTTGTAAATACTTGTTCTATCTTATTTTTATCGGCATTAAGTAGAACTTCTTGGTGAAAATCAAATTCTAATTCAATATTTTTTTGTATCGCTATTAATCTTTGACGTTTAATTATATTTTTTAAAAACAATATAATATCAAAATACTCTTTGTTTAATTTAATATTCCCCGATTCAATTGAAGAAACATTTAATAAATCTGAAACTAAGTTTAACATAAAACTGCTTAGATATTTAATTTCCTTTAAAATTTCGGTTTGTTCTTCAGTACAATTAGTCTCTTCCAAAAAGTCGCAATAATTAGAAATATTTCCCAAAGGATTTCTTAAGTCGTGTGCAGCCATTCCCAATAAATAATTATTAAGTTCAATTGATTCTTTAAGTTTAGTATTAGCTTTTGATATTTCCCTTTGCATATTTACTAAATCATTGTTAACCTTGCTGAGTTCATCAAAAAAAGAATTATTATTAAGGCATCTCTCCTGTGAGTTAAAATGTTCTTTGTTAATATTGCGAATAATGTTGCTTTGTTCAGTGTTGATTAGAGACATAGCTTCTAAAAATTTTTTGAAATCAATTTGACAAGGTGAAGCAAAAATATAAATTACTCCTTCATTTATTATACCGCTAAAGTATTGAGGAGTTAGCTCCGAAATCTCTGTTTTTAGATTTAATTCCCAACCAAAAGAGGCAGTGCGTTTTTTTACGTCTGTCAAAAAATTTAATGCTGCGGTAATTGATTCGTGAGTGAACAACTCAACAAACATTTTTCCTTTGAGATTAAACAAAGAAGGGTTGTTATAAAAATATTTTACTGAAGTAATTTTACCGGTTGTATCGCAAATAAAGAAAAAACCTTCGTTAGAATAGGACATAATTGACTCTTTAATTGATATAAAAAGAATTTGCTAACGATAAAGCAGATTCATAATCATAAGCTAGTCCGTCTGCTCCTATCGTCTTCCACAGATTAGTACTCAAATTAAAAGGATAACCTCCGACTAAAATTTTTATATCTTTAGAATTATTGTCCTGTCTAATTTTAATTATTAATTCTTCAACAGAAGATAAATTGAATGTCATGGTTGCCGATAAAGCTATTACTTTAGGTTTATACAAATCAACAGCCTTAATTAAACTTGATTGCGGAGTATTTGCACCAAAGTAATATGTATCCCAGCCGTTTAATTCAAATAAATCTGCAATCATTCTTGGTCCCATCTCGTGCAATTCACCGTTTATACACGAAATAAATATTCTTTTGTTTTGTTTGGGGATGCTAAACATATAAGGATAAAAGCGAGACATTATAAATTGAGTTGCAGCGGTTATAAAATGCTCTTGTGCAACAAATATTTTACCCATTTGCCATAACCTGCCGACTTCTTTTTGCGTAACTTGAAATATAAAGATATAAATATCTTTAATTGTAACCCCGCTTTCAAAAGCATCGAAAATTAACTTATACGCATCGTTTTTGTTTCCTAAAATTAAATACTCTAGATATTTTTCTGCAGTTTCCTTTAGCGGATTATCATCAACAAAAAAAGATTTAAATTCATGCGTATTACTATTCAAAATGTTAATTGCGTTGTTAATATAAGTTTCAACAATAATAAAATTTGCCGGAGGTAAAATTACTTTAATTGCATCTTTCATAACTATTAAATTATTTATGATATCTTCTTTCGGAAGATTTATTGATGCAAAAAAGATTTTTGCCCACCTAATATACTCTTCAAAAAGTATAGGTTCATTTAGAGATAGAGCTTCGGAAAGATAGCTTAAATGATAACAAGTATCCTCGCGGAAATGTCGCATTTGCATCGGAGAATAATTTGATAAATGTGGCTGTAACTCAATTTGTTTTGCAATTATAAAATCAGCCAAAGTATCCATTGATTCTTTAATTATTTGACCGGTATTTCTAGTATTGTTCATTATTTTATATCGTGATAATAAATAAATATTAATGGTATTCTATTAATAAGTTAGTTATTTTTATTATAACAGTCAATCTATATTTATCAAGTTTAAGTTATTATTTCGCTTATTAAAGTAAATATTACTTTCACTTGATAAAAAAATGGCTTTTATTTTATTATAAAATATATATATTTGTGTACGTAAACGTATAGATTAAATAAAAGTGAACGTTAAGGAATAGTTTATGGCGAATATTTATCTTATTAACGAGCTTTCTGAAAAGTTAAGTATCCCACATCAACAATTAATTGAATGGGAAAAGGGAAAATTATTTAAACCCGCAGGTTATACCGAAGAAGGAGTTCCCTATTTTACTGAAGAAATATTTAAAGAATGTACAGTTATTCTTAATTTTATTAATCTTGGTTATGAATTACCGGAAATACAAAAAATTATTAAAAATGTGGGTTTGCCTAAAGAGATTATTAACGGAAGGAATGCAAAGCCCAAGAAAAAATTATTAACGGTAGGTGAATTGGCTGAAAGAGCAAATATTTCAGCTCGTACAATTAAACATTGGGAAGATAAAGGAATTATTGAACCGGATATGAGAAGCGAAGGAGGTTTTAGATTATACGGAGAAAATTATGTCTTTTTTTGTAGTCTCATTTTAGATCTTCAAAACTTTAGTTATTCGCTTGACGAAATAAAAGTTATTTCGGATCATTTCCGAAATTTTTTGTTTTTTCAAAAAACTCCTGAAGAGTTTACGACTGAATATATATCAACCGAGACCGAAAAGATGGAATTCGAAATTGTAAAACTATTTGAAAAGATGAATAAATTGAAAGAAGGGATTGATCGTTGGGAAAAACTACTTAAAAGTAAACGCAGAGAAATTGTTACTATTAAAAAACAAAACAATGAGAGGGAAAGTTGAGCTATTGTGAAAACTATTACAGACTTGCAAATGCATTTAAAAATGACGAAAAGTTTGTTGTTAAAGATAAAGAGATGAAATTTTATAGTGTGCAATTTAATTCTTCAAATAGTGATGTAAATTGTTATGAGCATAAAATATTTGAAAGCGGGTACCTATTAAATGTTTTATTGAATTACTTTCTTAATAATAATTCATTTTCAAAAAAATATATTTTCCCGTGCGGTTGTGATTCCAATTCTTTTTTTGATTGTAACAACAATTTTACTTATAAAATGTTACATCCTTGTGAAGGAAAACCGGCTGAAGAAATTGTAATTATACTACACGGCTTAAATGAGAGAGACTGGTTTAAATATCTTACTTGGGCTGAAAAGATATATAAAGAAACGGGTAAAAGTATAATACTTTTTCCTATTTCATTTCACATGGATAGGGCTCCAATAGAGTGGAGCGCGAGCAGAATAATGAATGAAGTATCAAAAGAAAGGAAGAACTTAATTCCAAATCTAACGTTATCATCATATGCAAATGCTGCTTTAAGTACGCGTATGAATTTTGAACCGGAAAGATTCTTTCTATCAGGTATTCAAAGTTATTTAGATATTATTCAATTTATTGAGGAGATTAAAGCAGGTAAACATAAATTAATCTCTCAGAATGCAAAAATAGATTTGTTTGGATACTCAGCAGGTGCTTTTTTAGGCGAATTACTTATGATGGGTAATTATAAAAACTATCTATCAGATAGTAAAATATTTGTTTTTTGCGGTGGCTCTGTAGTTGAAGAAATGTATCCGTCCAGTAAATCGATTCTCGATAGCGAAGCAACAGAAATAATGAAAAAATATTACACTGATAATTTTGAAGAAAACATTAAAAATAACGATTATGTTAGAGAAAAATACTATAAACATGAAGAGATAAGTCTAATCTTTAAATCAATGTTATCATTAGACAAAATGAAAAATTTACGCAACACGCTATTGCACGGAATTAGTAATAGAATTAAAGTTACTGTATTAAAAAAAGATAAAGTTTTTAGCTTGAGGGGAATAAAAGAAACTTTTGAACCTTTACCCAAAGAATGTATAAATTTACTGGATTTTGATTTTAACTATACCCACGAAAAACCGTTTCAAGATAAATGTAGTTATGATAATAAAGTAACTGAAGCATTTAATTATATATTTGAAGATGTTTCTTCGTTTTTTAAGAATAATTAAAGCGGGGTTTAATATGTTTTTGGCTGCCGCAATTCAATTTGTTAATTGTATTTAGACATTTACTAAAATTGTTGTAATTAAACCTAATAGTAAGATATATGAATAGCTGCGTTTTATTCTTGTTGTAAACTATACGGAAAACAAATATTTTAAAAATATGTATTTGTTTTATTAAATAATCTTATTAAATTAAGCAAAATAATAACGTATTTAATGAGTTTAATTTGCAAATAGTAGATATCTCTACAATTATTATTGTTTTAGCGTTGGGAAACCTCTTTATGTCTTTTATACTAATCGGCATAAAAAAGGTAATTTTCAGTAAAGAAACATACGCATTCTTCACACTAGCAAAAATTTCACATTTTACCGCATGGTTTTTGCTGCTTTTAAGAAACGTTATACCGGATTTCTTTTCGGTAATTATAGGAAATGCACTTTTGTTTTTAGGATGGTATCTCGAAACTTCTGCTATTATTAATATTAATGCAAAAAATAAAACAATAGATTTGCTTATAAGATCTATTACTATAGTCGGAATTTCTATCTTTATTATATTTTCAAAAAACTCAGGTATTCGAGTAGGGATATCTTCATTATTATCAGTCTTAATCTTTATTGTTTTTATTATTGGGTTATTGCTAATAAAACATAAAACCTATCTTCCCAAACTAATGGCGGGGTTATCACTGTTTTTTTGTGTCCCTTTAATAGTACGCGCAGTATGGGGATTTTCACAGCCAATAGAAGTTTCGTTAAAAACTCCTACCGTAATACAAAACATTGTATTTTTAACAGCTTTTTTGGTTTTTATTACCAATAGCATCGGTTATCTGTTGTTGATAAAAGAAAAACAGGAAGATTTGTTAGCGGAAAACGAGGAAAGATTTTCAAAGGCATTTTATTCTTCTCCGCAAGCTTTGTTAATTATTGATTTATTAACTAAAAGGATTTCAGAAGTTAATAATAATTTTTCCGAATTAATAGGTTATGGCTCTAAAGAAGTTATTGGTAAAAATATTAACGAATTAAAAATTTGGAAGAATTTTATAGATATTGAAAAAATTGTTGACTCCCAAGATGAGATAGTTACGGATAAGGTGTTAGAATTAAAGAGTTTATCAGGTAAAGATTTAATTGTAAAAACTACAATGATTAAGTTTAAAGTTAATAACAAAGTTGTAGCTCTTTTAGCGATTTTGGACATTACTTTACAGACAGATTATGAAAACAAATTGCAAGAAAATGCAGAAAAGTTGAAAGAATTGAATGAGACAAAAGATAAATTCTTTTCAATATTAGCACACGATTTACGTTCTCCGTTCAATATCTTTTTAAATTATAGCGAATTTTTAGCAAACGAATCTTATAAAATACCAAGAGAAGAAATTGTTGAAATGAGTAAGTCGCTAAATGAATCTTTGAATAAACAATTTGAATTATTAACTGATTTGTTAAACTGGTCTAGAATGCAAAACGGAAATTATATGCCGGAAAAATCACGATTCTTTATTGGACCTATTATTCAAAATGTGTGTGAACAACAATCAATTAATGCAAATCGTAAAAGAATTACATTTTATTTTAATTTTGACAAATCAATAAAAATTGATTTTGACGAAGATATGTTTAAACTTGTATTTCGTAATCTAATTTCAAATGCAATTAAATTTACTAATTATGAAGGGGTTATTACTGTAAAATCAATTGTAGATAACGATTTATTATGGATTGAAGTAATCGATAACGGAATAGGAATAGAATCGGCTAAGCTGTCGAATATTTTTGAAAATTATCATGCATCAACTACGGGAACGCTCGGAGAAAAAGGGACCGGTTTGGGTTTGATGTTATGTAAAGAAATTATTGAAAAGCACGGAGGGGAAATTGGAGTGAGGAGTAAAATAGGAGAAGGTAGCACTTTCTATTTTAGTATTCCCACTTAAGCAATCTAGTATAAAAACTATTCAAAATACACATTTATTTTTTTACTATTTAACCTATTATTTAACCAATCTTTAATCTTTTCTTTTTCAATTTTATTCAGAGACGGTTTAGATTCAATTAGAACAGTGCTGTAAAGAATTCCTATTTTTGATGTATCACTAAAATAATTACCGCTTGAATAATAAAATCCTTCAATTTGCGGAAATATACTTTTAATTTCAGATAATAAAACTTTGCCAAAGTTTGCTTTCAGATTTAAGCTATCAATAATTTTGTTTTTATCCATAATTATTGCTTGAGTGCTTATTAATTTCTCTTTTAATTTATTTAATTCTAAGTTTTTTTCATCCATGCCGCTAAAAGCTAAACCCTGCTCAATATGAATAGAAGCATCGGCTAAATCAAAATCTTTTGCTTTTTCGGTAATTAATTTTATTTGATTCTCTTCGATTTTATTACCGCCGTATATCAAAACAATTTTTTTTGCTTTTGAATCTACATTACTCTTCAATAAATAATACCCTTCAAAAACATTAACATTAGAAATATATCTTTTTGCCATTTGGGTAAATTTTTCTTCTTCAATTAATCTATAGCCAAAATAGATACTCGGCAATAAAACAATTGTGATAACTACGGAAATCATTTTATTAATTCTTTTTTTTCTTTCTTCGTTAATTTCACCTTGAATGGGGAATTTTAATATTTGAGAAATTAATACGGCGGCAAATGCTATAAAAATTGTATTTATTGTAAATAAGTAAATTGCGCCGAAAAAATAATCAAATTGTCCGGTTGCAATCCCGTATCCTGCAGTACATAACGGAGGCATTAATGCAGTGGCTATTGCTACACCGGGAATTACATTCCCTTTCTGTTTACTGCTTATAGCTACAATTCCTGCTAAACCGCCGAATAGAGCAATAATTACATCATAAATTGTGGGGCTGGTACGAGCAAGTAATTCTGAGTGAGCAGTAGATATCGGAGTAAGCATAAAATAAAACGAAGAAGCACATAAACCGGCAATTACGGCAAAAGTAAAATTTTTTATCGCCTTTTTAAACATTATTCGGTCGTAAACTGCAATGCTATATCCCATTCCGTTAATAGGACCCATTAAGGGAGAAATTAACATTGCTCCTATTATTACTGCGGTTGAATTCATGTTTAATCCGACTGAAGCAACAACAATTGCGAATATTAGAATCCATAAATTTGTACCTTTAAATTCAATCCCCTTTTTTATTTCTTCGTTAACAGTAGCGGGATCTTCAAGTTCGGTATCTAAATTAAAAAAATGTATAATTTTATGTAATAATAAATTTTTCATTATGTACTCTTTCTTTAGCTTAATAATAATCTAAAATATAGTAAATTATGAAGATAAATACAAAAGGGAATATAAACGATTGTAATCTAGCTGTTAAGAATAGGATTTGATATTTAATTCCCCTCTCTTAATCAATATTCAAAAAAGAGAGGGGTTTTATAAGAGTTGATTTTACGAAAAATTGTTATTTTAATACAATTTCTAAATTAGTTGAAAATATTAGACTATTTCAATAGGGTCATTTTTTTACTAATGCGTAAACCGTTAGATTGTAGTTTATAAATATATATACCGCTAACAACTTTTTGGTTTTTATTATTAGTTGCATCCCATGTAAAAGAATGTAATCCTTTTTCTAATTCTCCGTTAATTAGAGTTTTAATTTCATTTCCAAGAACATCATAAATTTTTAGTTGTGTATAACCGCTTGTCGGTAAACTAAATTTAATTGAGGTATTCGGGTTAAAAGGATTAGGGAAATTTTGTTCTAGGTTAAAAGTTAAAGGTTTTAATTCATCATCGTTTTTTACATCAGTGGGTAATTGAATGTATTTAAATCTACCCATTTCAATCGATTCTTTTAGTTGCTCAAGACTCGGTGCAAGTGTGATTACAAAAGCCACTTCTCTTTCACCTTGTGCAGGAATTGTAAAAGGTCCTGCAGAAATCACTCCGCTAACATCTCCGGGTCCTGCCGTAGTTTTGTTTAAACCGTTACTTAGGGCAGTCCATTTTTCTTGTTTCGTAAAGTTATCATAAATATTAATTCCCCCATCGCTTCCGTCATTGTTTATAGCATAAAAATTATCTAAGCCCCATTTCCAGCCAAGACCAACTCCTACAAAATATTCCAATGTGGGATGATGGAATATTGCACATTTGAATTCATTATCGAAATATGCTAAATTATTTCCGGAACTTGATTCGTCAATATCCCAATCAAAAAATAATCCCGCAAAGAAGTTGGTTATTTCCGAACCGCTCGTATTCTTAAATACGTATCTAAAAATTGCGGAATAATCCAAACCTTCTTCGTTAAAAGTATAAGTGTCTAAAGTTACTTCGGTTCCTATTTTGTTGCTTCCCGCATTATCATCGTTAATAATCATATGTCCTTGTATATCCGCATACATTCCGGGAACCGTTACAACAAACGGTAAAACATTATTAATATCGGTGTTTTGTAAATCGGGGTTTGTGCCTCTAATACAGTCTACTAACTTGGTGTTACCCGTTCCGAAAAGTAAACCCCCTTCAAATAATAAGTTTGATGAATTATATAACTTAAAACCGTTTCCTTGGCTGTTATCAGGGTAATCATTATACCCGAAAGTTCCTTTATTTGTTACGGTAAACTCAATATTATAAGTGGTTTGAGTAGCAAATGTTGGGTTTACAAGTATTTGTATAACTTCAAAATCCGCATACCCGGTTGATGAATAGTTTAATACTAAATCTATTAAAGTATTTGCCGGTATATTGTTTGCCAAATCAATTGAATATTGGCTGTTTCCGTTATCAAAAATTTCAAGCATTCCTATTGCAGATGCAGAAAAAGAGTTATTTGTTATAGTTGCATAAGGACTATTTGTACTTAAAGAAACGTTAACTAAGGGAAGAGGTGCTAAATAGTTTAATAGATGAACGGTAAGTTTTAAATTTTCACTCGGTTTAAAAACGCCGTCATCTGTTGTTTCGTCAATTTCGTGTTGGTATAACCTTAATGATTTTGAGTTGATATTATTTAGTGCGTTATAAGCATTTATTCTTCCTTTACCTAGCTTTTTATCGTAAGCGCTATTTACGGCGTAAATGTCGTCGCAGTTAGCTCTAACTTGCTCATTAATTTGTACGGCGGTATATAGCGGGAATTTGTTTTTAACTAAAGCACACAACCCTGCCACAATAGGTGAGGATAATGAAGTTCCGCTTGCAGAAGTGTATGTATCATTCATCCAAGTGCTATAAATTGCGGTTCCGGGGGCACACACATCAACGCCATATCCGTAGTTAGAAAATGATGAACGAGTATCATCGGTTGAAGTAGCAGAAACCGAAAGTACCCCGGGATAATTTGCGGGATACATTGTTGCTTCTAAGTTATCATTCCCCATAGCGGCAACTACTGAAACATTTTTAACCAACACCACATAATCTATAATTGCTTTGTTAACTGTTGAATAAGCATAATTTCCCCAGCTACAATTAATTACCGAAGCACCGTTTTCCGCTGCGTATAAGATACCTTGATAACCGTATGATATTAAAGCCTTGCCGGTATCTGTTCTAATATTGTCTTGTGATGTTTTTACGGGCATTATTGTAGAATTAAACCCTATTGCGGAAATTCCTACTCCGTTATCTGTAACTGCCGCAGCACATCCTGCAACTAATGTACCATGGTCGGGTCTATCTTCAATAGGATCATTATCGGGAATACCTGTTAAACCGCCAAAATCCCAGCCGCGAATATCGTCAATCATTCCGTTATTATCATCGTCAATCCCGTTGTTTGGAATTTCGTTTGGATTAGCCCAAATATTAACAGCCAAATCCGGATGATCCCAATCAACACCGGTATCAATTATGCCGATAATAATATTTTTGTCTCCTTTTGTTATATCCCAAGCACCGGCTGCATTAATTTTTGAAAGTGCATATTGTTGAGCGTAAGAAGGGTCGTTTGGAGTATAAACCGCTTCACTTAAATAATATGGTTCTGCTACTTCTACTCCGCTCAATTTACTAATTTTAGAAGCAAAAAGTTTAATGTCTATACTTTTAGAAAACTCCATTAGATAAACTCTATTTAAGAAGTTGCCGGAAGCAGTTTCTTTTGCTTTAATAGAAAACATCTTTTTAATTGAAGTCGGTGTAAAAGTTTTTAAACTTCTATCAAGCGTATTTTCTAAAATTACACTATTTCCGGCTTCATTGTAAAAGTTTTGATCAAAAACAATTAGAAGTCTATCGGTAAAGTAATAGTTCTTTCCGTCAAAACCGATATTGTGTTGAGCATAAACGCCGTTTAAACCAAAAAAAACGGCAATAACAATGAGTAATAATTTTTTCATGGCAACCCTAATATTTTTTATTTTAATTTGTTAAAATATTTGATAATTTACAAGGACAAAATTAAAATCTTAAGGAAAAAAATGGCAAAAGCTAAAAATAATAGAACTTTAGAACTTAGCGAAGAAGATATTGAAGTGTTTTATAAAAATTTAATTAAATTAGAAAAAGAAGTAGATAAAGATTACATTATAAATAAAACAATAAACCAAGATATCTTTGAAGTTTTAGACTTTTTGCCGAGTAATTTTGTAGATCTTTTATTTATTGATCCCCCCTATAACTTAAAACGAGGTTTTAACGAAGTAACGTTTGATAAAATGAGCAGAGAAGACTATATGGAATATTTGGATAGTTGGTTAAAAAAGCTTGTTAAAATATTAAAACCGACTGCTTCCGTTTATATTTGCGGTGATTGGCGCTCGTCATCAGCTATTGAGTTAGTCGCATCAAAATATCTTAAGGTTAGAAATCGAATTACTTGGGAAAGAGAAAAAGGGAGAGGAAGTAAATATAATTGGAAAAATAATTCGGAGGATATCTGGTTTTTTACAGTTAGTAACGATTATGTTTATAATTATGAAGAAGTGAAACTGAAAAAGAGAGTTATTGCACCATATAGAAATGATGACGGTGCTCCTAAAGATTGGGAAGAGGAAGAGAACGGTCAGTTTAGATTAACTTTCCCCTCAAATTTATGGACGGATATAAGTGTTCCTTTTTGGTCTATGCCGGAAAATACGGATCACCCCACACAAAAACCTGAAAAGTTGCTTGCCAAAATTATTTTAGCATCCACAAAACCGGGGGATGTAGTTCTTGATCCGTTTTTGGGAAGCGGAACAACATCGGTTGCTGCCAAAAAACTAAACAGAAAATTTGTGGGAATTGAAGTAGATAAAACTTATGCATTGTATACTGAAAAAAGATTAGCTTTTGCTGAGATTGATAAAAATATTCAAGGTTATAAAGACGGCGTTTTTTGGGAAAGGAACGCATCTAATAATATTATAAATAAAGCAAACAATTTGGATCAATATGAAAAATTATTTTAAGATTTTGGGAATTATTTTCTTTGTTGCCGGACAATTATTAATTGCCCAAACTAAAATTAATGTTTTAAGTTACAACATTCGGCACGGTGAAGGAACTGACAATAAAATAGATTTAATACGCATTGCCGAAATAATTAAAAGTGTTAATGCAGATTTTGTCGGTTTGCAAGAGGTTGATAAAGGAGTAGAAAGAACAGGCGGAATAGATTTAGCAGATTCGTTAGCTAAGCTTACAGGTATGCACTCTGTGTTTTATAAAAATATTAGTTTTCAAGGGGGCGAGTACGGTAACGCAATTCTATCTAAACACAAAATATTATCTGATACGAACTATCACTATAAAATGTTGAATAATAACGAACAGCGGGGATTACTTGTTGCAAAAGTTTTATTTAATTCGGATACTTTGTATTTTATGAATACTCATATAGATTATAGAAAGGAAGACACCGAAAGGTTATTAAATATGGGGCAGCTAAAAGAAATCTGTTCAACTTTACCAAATTATCCTATAATTTTATGCGGCGATTTTAACGATTCACCGCATAGTAACACTATAAAAAGTATTTCGGAATGTTTTACTGATGTTAGTACAATAAATAAATTATTAACGTTTAGCTCGGATAAGCCCGAAGTTAAGATAGATTATATTTTAGTAAGGGATAATGACAATAATTCTTTAATAAAGAGTAAAATTAGACCAATATCCGTTAAAACAATCCAAAGTTTGGCTTCAGACCATTTGCCGATTTTTACAGAGCTAATTTTTACAAAATTGTAGAATTATTTTATAAACCTCATAGTTAACGGATAAACATAATAATTACCTTCATTTGCTTTTAATGCGGCAATAACTGTTAAAACAATGCTTAAAATAATTATTGTCGGAAGTAATAAAATACCCACCAAAATAAAAATTAAGACTATTGAAATAGCTATATAAATTGTAATGCTTATTTGAAAATTCACTGCTTCTTTACCATGGTAATCAATATAAGCAGATTGTTCTTTCTTTATTTGCCAAAGTACTAAAGGACCTACAATATGTCCGAAAGGTATAATAAAACCGGCTAAAGCTGCCAAATGCGTAAACATTGCCCATTGTTTTTCTTCGATAGTTAAATAATTGTTCATTTTTACCGCCTTAATGTGATTTAAATCAAAATCTTTTATTTTATTTTATGTTAAATTTATTGTTTATAATTAATATTAACAAAGGAATTTAATATGTTTAAAAAGATGTTTTTTATATGCTGCCTAATAATTTACTATTTTATTATTAATCTTTCAAGTGTTTATTCACAAAATTTAAATTGGAATAAATATGATTTTATTCCGGGCGATGTTATTATTTTTGAAGATAACCAATTAGGAGAAAAAAACGGAGAATTTCCGAGCAGGTGGGATTTGAATAAAGGTACGGTTGAAATTGCCAATTTTGAAGGAGAAAATGTAATTTATTTTATTAATTGCAATATTAACGGAACGGGGGGAATAGTCCCTTTAATAAAAGATAACGAAAAAGATTATTTACCCGACGTTTTTACAGTCGAATTTGATGCATATTTTGAAACTCCAAAATTTACTTACAAGATTAATTTTATTGATTGCAAAAATCAAGTTAAAAAATCCGGTGCTTTAGATGTAAGAGTTTGGCAAACCGGTGCAGACGGTGAAGGGATTAAATCTAACTATATTCCCGGATTTACAGGTTCATCTAAACTTGATGCCGGTTGGAGACATATTGCAATTTCTTTTAACAAACGTGCATTAAAAGTTTATATTGATGATTCCAGAGTTTTAAATGTACCTAATATTGAATTTGACCCAAGCGGCATAACATTAGCTTCTCATAACCCAAGCGGAAAAAATAAAGGTTATGTAAAAAACTTTAAAATTGCACAAGGGGGAGTTCCGTTATACGAAAAAGTGGTTTCTGACGGTAGAATAATTACACACGGTATAAAGTTTGACGTTAATAAATCGGTAATTAAACCCGAATCGTACGGTACGTTAAACGAGATATTTAATATTATGAAAAATTCACCCGAAATTAAATTTATTGTTGAAGGACATACCGATACTGACGGTGACGACAAAACAAATTTAACCTTGTCAGAAGCTAGGGCAAAAGCAGTAGTTGAAAAACTTATTGAAATGGGAATTGATAAAGAGAGATTACAATTTAAAGGTATGGGCGAAAGTAAACCGATGGATAAAAACAACAGCCCCGAAGGAAAGGCAAACAACAGAAGAGTTGAGTTTGTTAAGTTTTAGATTATAACTATGGGAAAAGAGGGATGAGGGGAATATTAAAACGCTGCGTTAGAAAACAACAAAATAAGACTCCAATTATATTTTAATGAATAATTCAGTAAAAAAAAGCATCAAAATAAATAACTAAAAATATTGGAAAGCTAAGATATATTTTTATTTATTAGCAATAAAATTGGGGAAATCCCTTGAAAAAATTTGATTTCTCATTATTAAAATATTACTTTTGCATATAAAATAAGATAAAAGTGTGCTAATTTGTTTTTAAGTTAATTAAAAGGGAAATTTTATTTTAGGGGTGCAAAATGTTAAACGTATTGGCAATAGGCTTTTGTGTAATTGTAGCAAAATTGTTACAAATTGTATATTTGAATGAATTTTTGAAGAAATAAACAAACCTTATCCGAATTAAATTGAGTAAAGGACGGTAAAATTGGAAAAAATAATATTTTAAAACTCTATTATTATTATTCCAAACAAATAACGATATTAATTATGCTAATAAACTTAACAAATCATCCATCCAAAAACTGGGACATAAACCAACTAAAAGAAGCCGAGTTAAATTATGGAGAAATAGTTGATATGCCTTTCCCAAATATTAATACAAATACATCACTTATCGAAATTAATGATTTGGCTAATGATTATTTAAATAAAATAATAAGTATATTAAAAAATACTAACAACAATGCCGTTCATGTTTCCGGTGAATATGTTTTTGTTTATAATATTGTAAATTTATTACGGAAAAATAATATTAAAGCAATTACATCCGTAACCGAAAGAAATGTTATAACAGAAGCAAACGGAATAAAAACGAGCATCTTCGTTTTTAAAGGATTTAGACCGTATTTTTAGTAATTTATTAAATATTTTACTTTTAACTTTAAAAATATTTGTTAAATATTCCCAAAATATATTATCTTTGTATAAATGTATAAGAAGGAATATAATATGGATAGCAGATTACAGCCACCAAAACTAAAAGATATAGCCGATGCTTTAGGCGTAAGCACTGTTACGGTTAGTAAAGCCTTACGCGATCATGATGATATTTCGGAAGAAACTCGTAATAAAGTGAAAGAAATGGCGGATAAAATAGGATATAGACCAAATATCTTGGCTCGTAATTTATCAAGTACAAAGTCCAATATTATAGGGCTTGTTTTTCCTAAAATGGCTCATTTTTTCTTTAGTTCAATCATTGAAGAAATTTATGATACTACCATAGAAAAGAATTATGACTGTATTATAATGGTTTCGCAAGAAAGTGCTCAAAGAGAAAAACAACATATTGAAACTCTAATTTCGATGCGAATTGACGGTTTAATTATGTCAATAAGCGAGCAAACACAAAATACCGAAATTTTCCAAAAATTATCAAGCATGCATATTCCGGTAGTATATATTGATAGAGTACCGGATTTGCCGGATATTCCTACCGTTACCGTTGATGATGAAGGGGGAGCTTATTCCGCCGTAAAAAGTTTATACGATAGAGGATTTGAAACTGTTGGTTTAATAGGGGGTTACGATTATATTAATATCGGAGCCGCACGCAATAGGGGATATTTTAAGGCAATGGATGATATTGGACTAAAGGTTAATAAAAAATGGGTTGTTAAAGGGGGCTTTAACGAAAGTGACGGTTATGAAGGATTTAATAAAATTTATAATTCCGGCAAAATGCCCGAAGCACTGTTGGCTGTTTCATATCCGGTTGCATTGGGTATTTATAAAGCAGCTAAAGAAAAAGGATTAACAATTCCTTATGATTTGAAAGTTATCTGTTTTGGTAATTACGATTACGACTTTGTTGCTCCCTCGATTTTTGATTTTGTTAGTCAACCTACGGAAGAGCTTGGTGTTAAAGCAGTTAATTTACTTTTTAATTTATTAACTGACCCCGATAAAGTTACCGAAAAAAATATAATTTTGCCTACTAAATTGGTATTAAGCAGCCTTTAATAAAGGTTAAATGTTAAAGGTTGAATGTTAAGTAAGTTCCGAGTTAGGCAAAGTGGTTTAACTTGTATCGAACAAAACTTCGTTATAAAATAACACAAATCATATTAATCATACCTGAGAAAAATGTTAAATAATTGAGCCAATGTATATTAAAAATTCCCATAAGGAATTATTAATTCACTCGCAAGCGAGTTCTGTTATATGTTTTATTTTTTTTTCTATAATTAAAACGGAGCTATATCAAAAGTCTGCCTTTTAATTAACGATTTTTCACTTATTTTCAAAATAACAGCATTTTATAATTACCTGTTCAATCAAATTTTAGCGGGGTTTGATTGGGGGCTGTATCAAAAGTAGTTTGTTCCCGTTTAAAGAGCAATTATAACACAAGAAATTTATTTATTATTCCACGTTAACTTTTAACACCACTCATCCCCCGACCCCTTCTCAAAACCCTAGTAACGGCACTTTGCTATCCGTTGTATTATAATAAGTTACGGACATTCTTCGGCGTTCGGCAATTTGTCTAAAGCTGAATTATTTAATGTATTATTCCCCCTCTTTAGAATTTTGAAAGGAGGCTAGGGGGTGAGTATCCGCAATTTATTTTATAAAAATTAATCCCTTTTGATACAGCCCCTAATTAAAAAAACACTTGTTTATTATAGCAAATATTAGTTATTTATCAATATAATTATCACAATTGTTTAATATTGGTTGGGGAATAACTCTAATATGTTTGCCAAAAAAATAATCATTCCTAATTTATCAAAAATTTTACCTTAAAAATTGTTATGATAAATACCAATAACATAATTCACACCTAACCTCTCAACAAGTCGGGATAAGCAATACTCCTGAACTTAAAATTGAATAATTGAGGGGGAATAAATGATTCGTAAAATTACAAAACCGCCTTTAGTATAGTCGGTTATGAGAAAATAGCCGTCTCCCTTCCTTTTTATGGTTTAGAAGGAAGGGGACGGAGATAAGGTCATTTAAAAAGTTTTGGAGAATAATAAATAATTTAATTATAATATAATTACTTCTGTCACAGAACTAAAATAACTTTTATACATCACCAACAAAATACTATTCAAGCCTAATAAACTTTCGGTACAAAGGTTTGGTCGGTTTTTGGAGGTCTAACATAACCGGAATCCTTTTGTCTTTCAGGCAAAACAATCGTTGGATGTTCTATTTCTTCATATGGGATTAGACTTAACAAATGTGTAATTAAATTTAATCTTGCACGTCTTTTATCATCGCTATCAACTACATACCAAGGGGCTTGTTTAATATCGGTATATGCAAACATTTGATCTTTTGCCTTGCTATATTCAACCCATTTACTGCGTGCTTCCACATCCATAGGGCTAAGTTTCCACATTTTTGTCGGGTCATTAATTCTATCCTGAAATCTTTTTTCTTGTTCTTCGTCACTAACCGAAAACCAATACTTAATTAAAATTATTCCGCTTCTGATTATCATCCTTTCAAACTCAGGACAACTGCGTAAAAATTCTTCGTATTCAGTATCCGTACAAAATCCCATTACTCTTTCAACACCTGCTCTGTTGTACCAACTTCTATCAAACATAACCATTTCACCTGCTGATGGAAGATACTCTACATATCGTTGAAAATACCATTGAGTTCTTTCTCTTTCGGTGGGTTTAGCCAAAGCAACAACACGACATGAACGAGGATTTAAGAATTGAGTAATTGATTTTATAGCTCCTCCTTTTCCGGCAGCGTCTCTCCCTTCAAAAATTATAACTACTTTTAACCCCTTATGCTTAATCCATTCTTGAAGTTTTACGAGCTCAACCGATAGTTTTCCAAGTACTTTTTCATACTCTTTTTTATCCAGCTTGTGATGTTTTACATGATTATCCGAGGAATGCTTTTCTAATTTCTCGTTATCTTCACTTTGTCCTTTCTTCTTGTCTTTCTTTTTATGTGACATATTCCCCTCTAATAAAATAAATAAAAAGTAACATTTAAATAAATAAATTAGTATATTTAAACAGATTTAATATAAAATAAAATTTTAATTGTTAATAACAAAATGAATAAAAAAATATTTATACTATTTTTTATTATTTTTGCAAATTTTAATGTTTTTGCGCAATATGACGATTCCAAACAGAATTCGGTTAAGTATATTGTAAATAAAATGTTAGATTCTGCAAGAGTATATGTTGCAAACGCTCCCTCAAAATCTATACAGTTTGCCGAAAAATCATTTTTACTATCAGTTCAAAACAATTATTATTTGGGAAAAACTTTAAGTCTTAAATCACTTGCATCTGCTTATAGAAATTTAAATAATTACTCCAAGGCTCTTGAATACTTGTTTGAGGCTCAAGAACTTGATCAAAAAGAAAATAATATTGAAAATTTAGCTATCACATATAATGATCTCGGGTTAGTTTATTATTTGATAAATAATTATGACAAAGCATTAGAAAATTATTTAACAGGATTGAGTTTTGCCGAAAAAACAAATAATTTAAGAATTCTTTCTAATCTTTACAATAATATAGGATCTGTTTTTCATATACAGGGAAACTTTTCGAAAGCTGAAGAATATCTGCTAAATGCTTTAAAAATATTTGAGAAAAGTAAAGATAGTTTGGGCATTTCTCGATTATTAAATAACTTAGGTTATCTTAGCGAAACTGCCGGCAATAACATCGCAGCATTGGAATATTATCAAAAGTCACTGGATTTAAAAATTAAACTTAATCATAAACCGAATATTGCTAACACTATGCAGAATTTGGCAAGTATATACTTGTCATTAAAAAATCCGGAAAAAGCAATATCTATTCTTCAACAATCAAACGGAATTGCTAAAGAAATAAATAACAAAAAACTTATAGCAGATTCTTATTTACTTTTAGCTTTTAGCTACTTCTATTTAAGAGACCTTGATTCAAGTTTGTTATATAGAAATTTATACATCAAAATGTCTGAAGAAATAAAGAGAGAAGATCAGACAAGAAAGATCGCAGAGCTGTTAGTTAAAAATAGAATTGACCAAAAAGAGAAAGAAAATACTTATCTTTCTCGTTTGACGAATGTACAAAGATATTACATGCTGGTAATCGGATTAGTTTTTGCAATTGTTGTGATTGCTTTAATTTCTATGAATAGAAATAAGAAAAAGATAAATACACAACTTTCGGAAAGTTCAAAACAACTTGAAAGACGTGTTCAATTTATTGAGTTTTTAAGTCATTCTTCTTCAAATCTTATAAACATTCCGTTAAACGAAATAGATAACAGCATCACGCATGTGTTACAATTTATTTCGAATTTTACAGATAAAAAATTTACTGCTTTGTTAACTTACTCGCCACAAAATAAAGCGTTTACCGTAAGACAAAAATTTGTAAATCCTGATTTTCTTTTTGATTTGAGTCGAATAGATGTTGATGATAAAACCGAAGAAGTATTATCCCCGCTTTTTTTAGATAAACCGATAATTTACAATACGAAAGATAAAATAATAAAAAGTCTAATTGATTCTATCGATTCGGAAATTGAATCAATTGTTTTTGTTCCTATTAAGATAGAAGGCAAACTATGGGGAATAGTTGTTGCAGGTTGTTCGTTGTACAACGAAAGATTTGATGAGGAATTATTTAATATATATTCTTTGACCGGTGAAATGCTTGCCAACGCTGTTAAACGGAAAATAAATGAAGAAAGACTTGTTTTTTATTCTAAAGAATTAGAAGAAATTAATAGAAGTAAAGACCGATTTTATTCAATGGTATCACACGATCTTAAAAGTCCGTTTCAGGGGTTACTGGGGCTAGCATCGTTTATTATTAGCGAAGCCGATAACCTCTCCAAAAGTGAAATAAAAGAATTTGTCGGTAATATAGAAACGTCATCAAAAAATTTGTATAATTTATTGGAAAATTTGTTAAACTGGACAAGATTTGAATTAGGAAGAATTCAATTTTACCCAGAAGAATTCTATTTATATGACCTATTAGAGGAGATTGCAAATCTTTTAAACGGAATAGCTAAAAAGAAAGATCTAGAATTAAATTTTGACGTTCAAAAAGATTTTACTATGATTGCCGATAGGAAAATGATGTATTCTGTTTTATCTAATTTAATTGTTAACGGTATTAAATTTACAAATTCAGGCGGAAACGTAACCGTAAATGCAAAAAAATCCGGGTCGAACGTAATAATCAAGGTATCAGATAACGGAATAGGGATGACAAACGAGCAAATAAACAGCTTATTTGACATCACAAATATTAATTCAACCATGGGTACAAATAACGAAAAGGGAACCGGTTTGGGTTTATTGTTATGCGGCGAAATGATTGAAAAACATAACGGAAAAATTGAAATAACAAGTGCCGTAAATAAAGGCACTTGTTTTATTATTTCTATTCCTCAATAAATTTTTTGTTCAATTCCTATAATAAATTTTGTTCCTATACCAACTTTACTTTCAACTTTGATAGTCCAACCATGCATATCAATAAATTCTTTACATAATATTAAACCTAAGCCTGTTCCTTTCTCCTTTTCGGTACCTAATTTTGAATTTTGCTTATCAATTTTAAACAAATTTTCTACTTCTACTTCAGACATCCCTACACCGTTATCTTCAATTATTAATAATTTGTTTCCCTTTTTATCTATGGTATGCATACTTAATAATCCGCCTCGGGGTGTAAACTTAATTGAATTTGAAATCAAATTATTTAAAATAGATTTTAACATTTCAACATCAGCATCAATAATAAAATTTTCGGGTATATCTTTAGTAATATTTATCTCTTTTTTAGTGGCATTTATACTCAACGCTCCTACAATCCAATCAACCAAATCAGTTAATTTTAACTGTTGCTTATCGATTCTTTTTTTCCCTCTTTGAATACTTGCCCAAGTTAATAAATTTTCTAGCAGGTTATATTGATTATGCACAAGACTTTTCAAGTTACTAAGTATCTTAAATAATTCTTCTCTGGATACATCTTCAAAGTTTTCTGTTAAAATGTCAAAATAACCTAAAATACCTTGAAAAGGACTTCTTAAATCATGAGATATTATTGAAAAGAATTTATCTTTGGCTGCATTACTATCTCTTAATTGCTGTTCGGATTTTATTAACGATTCTTCTGCATTTTTTCTATTTAATGCAATTGTTGCTTGATTTACATATGCATCTATTATATCAAAATCATCCGGTTCATATCCCTTTTTCATTATAACTATTACACTACCTAATAAATTAGAATCTTTGTTCATTCCAAAAACATAAACAGAACTAACATTAAAAGCCCTTTCCAATAAATCGATTATATTGTGAGAAATAGTATTTAATGTTACCTCGTATAAGCCCCCGTCAACTTTTATGATCTTCCCTTTTCCTAACCGTTGTAGTGCTAGTGTGTTTAATTTTGTCTTTCTACCGATTATTGTACTTCCAATCAGTTTGTCTAGACTTTTTATTTGTGTACCTAATCCGGCTATGTATTCTAAAGTTGAAATCTCGCCTTTAACCGAACTAACCAAAATATAACTATGCGGAATTAATGATAGCAGATTTTCCCCGATTAAACAAAATATATTAGCTTTTTCTTGATATTCTAAAAATGAAATGGCACTGCTTGCCAATATCTCAACTTTGTTTTGGTAATTTCTAATTTTTTCGTCTGTTTTTTGCTTCTCGGTTTTATCACGAGTTACTCCCATTATTACAATATTATCGGTATTAAAATCATATGTCAATCTTGCATTTATTTCCCCGTGTTTAATTTCTCCGTTTTTATGTATAAAATCTAAATCTAAGTGTTCAACAATTGTAATGTCTAAATTATTTGATTCCTCATATTTGTATAATTTTTTTGTTAATTCCTTTTTTACTAAAAGAAGAGATTCTTCAGTTAGATAATCTTCGGGGGTAAGTTTTGTAAACTCACTAGGCAAATAACCTACAAATGCTTGTATTGCTTTATTACAGTAGATAGTATTTAAGTTTAAATCCATTTTCCAAATTACATCTAAGCTGTTTTCTGCAATAAATTCATATTTTTCTTTATTTAGATTCTTTTCTTTTTCAACTCTTTTTATTTCGCTTAAATCTAAACCGGTAGATATAAAACCTAAAAAGCTACAATTTTCGTCCTTGTAAGGAACGGCTTTTTCATAAACGGAAAAACCGTTTTTTAACTCATATTCAATTGAATACGGTTCGCTTAAAGAAAAGGCGTTATCATATACTAACGAAACATTATTATATGATTGCGGTGAAACAAAATCAATCATGCTTTTATTACAAAGCTCTCCGACAGAAATACAAAGAAAATTAGAAAGCAATTTATTACAATAAATAAATCTTCCTTTTGAATCTGTCATCCATATAAATATGGGGGCATTTTCAGTTAACAGTTTAAATTTTTGTTCACTACTAAATAAAGAGTGTAATAGTTTAACTCTTTCAATTGCATAAAGCACGGCTATCTGTAGAACTTTTTCATTAATTTTACCTTTTATAAGATAATCTTGAGCACCGTTTTTCACTGCATTAAATGCTGTTTCTTCATCATCATATCCCGATAAAATTATAATGGGTACGTGTTTATATAGCTTATAGACTTTTTCAAATGTAGAAATTCCCTTGCTATCCGTTAAATACAAATCTAAAAGAATAACGGCAGGATTAAAATTTTTACCTTCGGTTTCAACTTTCTGTACTGAATCGAAAAATTCAAAATTAAATTTCATTCTATCTGAGCCTTTTAAATACTCCTTTACCAATAAGGCATCGCCGGGATTATCCTCAATAACAAAAATATCTCTAATCATAAATCAAAATACTCTCCCAAAATCATGCAGGTAATTTAACAATTGTAAGCCAAAAATCCTCAATAGATTTTATTACATTTAAAAACTGATCCAAATCGATTGGCTTAGTTATATAGCAATTAGCATGTAAATCATAAGATTTGATAATATCTTCTTCGGCTTTCGAAGAGGAAAGAATTACAACCGGAATACGTTTAAGTTGTTCATCTTCTTTAATTTTTTTTAGGACTTCTCTACCGTCAATAAGCGGAAGGTTTAAGTCTAACAATACTATATCCGGTCTAATTTCTGTGCCGGCAAATAAAAAATCTAAAGCTTCCTTACCGTTATTTGCTACATGCAGGTTATTTGTAACCTTTGCACTATGTAGTGCCATCTGGGTTAATTTAACATCTCCCGGGTTATCTTCTACTAGTAAAATTTCAATTGGTTTTAGATTTTTTTCCATCTTACTTTTTCCCCTTAATAAGTGTAAAACAGAACTGAGCCCCTTCAGTAATAGATTCATCAAGCCATATGCGACCTCCGTGCCTTTCGACAATTCGTTTGCAAATTGCTAAACCTATTCCTGTACCGGGGTAATCTTTAGTTGAATGTAATCTTTCAAAAATTTCAAAAATTCTATCCTTATATTCCGGTTGAATACCTATTCCGTTGTCTCTAACTCTTAATAAGTATTTATCACCGTTATCTTCTGCGTTTATGAATATTGTAGGTTGTTTCCCTCCGCTATATTTAATTGAATTATCTAATAAATTTTGAAATACTCTAACAATTTGTGTCTCATCTCCTAATACTTTTGGTAAATTTCCGTTAACAATAACTGCTCCGGTTTCGTGGATTTTTGATGACAAAGCCACCATAACTTTGCCCATAACTTCAGCTAAATTAATTATAGTAAGCTCTTTACCTTTTGTAGTTACCCTGGAATAATCTAATAAATCATCAATTAGTTTTTGCATACGTTTGGCACCGTCAACAGCAAAGTAAATATATTGGTCGGCTTGTTCGTCTAATTTGTTTTTGTATCGTTGTTCTAATAACTGAGTATAACTTGCAACCATCCTTAACGGCTCTTGCAAATCATGAGAGGCTATATATGCAAATTGCTCAAGTTCTTTATTGCTTGTTTCTAATTTATACAATGTTTCGTGTAATTGTTCTTCAATTATTTTTTTCTCTGTTACATCCTCAAAAATACCTAATACGCCAATTGTTTCACCCATAATATTTTTAAGCGGAACTTTGCATGTACTAATCCATACTTTTGAACCGTCTGCTTTTGTTAATGATTCAATTTTGTCTAATAGTGTAACCGAATTTTCCATTACCGTTTTATCATCTTCAATATAAAAATCCGCTAAGTCTTTCCAGGGTAACTCAAAATCGTTTTTACCAATTATTTCGTCAACCGATTCTAATCCTCCGTCTTGTGCAAAATTTAAATTACAGCCCAAGTATATACTCTTTCTATCTTTCCAAAAAATTCTTTGAGGAACACTATTTATGATTGTGTTAAGCATAGTTCTAGATTCATCCAACTTTTCTAGCAGATATCTATTTTCTGTTTCGTCTCGTGAAACACCTAATAAAGATTTTACTCTGTTTTTTTCATCAATAATAGGCACTAACTTTGTTTCAAGATATGTTTTCTTCCCTTCTATCATTACAACGGAATCAACATTTATAATATTCTTCTCATTAAAAGCTTTTTTAAAAACATCATTAGGAATATTAAATATACTTGTATGTGTTTTGTTGTTTAATAAATTTTCGGGTTGTGTATTTGGATTGATTATTTTTGCAGCATAATAGTTAACAAACTCTAATGTATAGTCTTTACTTAAAAGAAATATTCCTTCTTGTGCCGATTCAGCCAATAGCTTGTATCTTTCCTCACTTTCTGCCAATTCTGTTTTAACTTTCAATTCTGTTGTTATATCCAGTACATCCGTAATTATATATAATGGTAGTTTATCTTTATCGTATTGCATTGTTAAACTTATTTTTGCATATATAACATTGCCGTTTTTGTGAAGGTATCTTTTTACCAAGTGAAAATTTAAATTTTGATTATCTAGTGTCGCTTTAAGGGCATTTCTGCTTCTAATTACATCTTCGGGATGTGTAAAAATTGCATAGTTTTGTCCGATCAATTCCTCCTTAGAATATCCTAACATATTACAAAAAGAATTGTTAACCTCAATAAATACTCCCTCAACCGTCATTATTGATTTTCCTGCAGCCGAGTTCTCAAAAATATTTAAGTATTTCTCGGTATTTGCTAATAAATTGCTTTCAAAATTCTTTTTTTCCGTAATATCCGCAATAAAACCTTCTATGTATAGTGGTTTTCCGGTTTCATCATAAATAGCTATTCCTTTTTCACTTACCCATTTAATTTTCTTATTTTTTGTTAAAATTCTATATTCAAAGTTAAATTGTTTCTCGGTCTTTATTGCTTCATTAGTAATTTTAAAGATTTCATCCCTATATTCTTCTAAAATTAAATCGTTATAAGATATAACATTGTTAAAAACTAATTCTTCGGGAAAGTATCCGGTTAGTTCGATGCATCCGTCACTTAAAAATTCCATTGTCCAATTTTCATCATTTTTACATCTATAAGCAATCCCCGGCAAATTTCTTAGAAGTGTTGAATAGATTCTTTCGGTTTCATTAATTTTGTTTTCGTATTCAATTAGATTTGTTATATCTTGAATAAAGAAATAAAAATATTTCTTTCCTAAAAATGAATAAGTTTCTAATTCAATATTAGTATTAAACTTTGTTCCGTCCTTGCGAATACAGACGCTTTTAAATACATCTTTATCCCCCTCCTGTTTCTTTATCAAATTATTATAAACTTTCTCTTTTTCAGTATCGATGAATAGTTCTCTAAAATCGGTATTAACTATTGAACCGAAAATGCCGTAAACATCTTGGATATTTTTATTGTGAGCCAAAATAATGCAGTTATCATTAATCAAAAATTGAACTTCTAGTATGCTCATTTCTACAATTTCTTTTAACTGATCTAGTGCAACTTGCTGTTTTTGGATTCCTGATAGTTTTTTTAATAATTTCTTAACAATTCTTCTAAATAATATTTCAATACTTAGAACAGTAACTAATGAAAAAATTAGAGCCACAATAAACACTGAAGATTTTGAACGCTCGATGTGTTTTTCTAAATTAATTGTGTCTAATGAAAAAATGGCGATCCACTTACTGTTTTGTACTTTTTGTGTATATAATATAACATCTCTACCATTTTTATATTTTACTACATTTACTTCTTCAACATCGTTTTGTGAAAAATCTAATTTTGTGTTTTCTTTAATGAAATCAGTATTAACGATATCATTTTGTATTGAATAGATTATTTTTTTTGTACTTAAATCCATTAATAAAACAGAAAGTTTTTTGTCGCCTAAAATGACAGGTTTATTTAACTCATTAAATAAAAAGTCACTTTTTAATCCAACCCTAAAATGTGCAATTATTTTATTTTTTATGTTTTTTATCGGAATTCTCATGGTTAAATTATAATCGGTATTAATAAGCAAATTACGCCAAATAATTGAACCGTTAGCCCCTTTATATCCATCATAACTTTCAGATTCATTATCAATAGGGTAGTTATTTTTATTAACCAAAAATATTGTTTTTTTTGACGAATTCTCTAAAACCATAAATCCGAGTCTATCAGGTTCGATTTTATAATTCAAATCATTATAAAAATTTTGTACTTTTGGATCTTCCTTCCTTATAGTATCTAAACCATGTAAATTATATATTTTGAATAAATTATAAGCATCTTTCTCAACACTTTCAGATTTTTCTTTCAAAATACTTTCAAATGTGAATATTTTTGATTTGCTATACGAGATTAATTCTTGGGATACAATTTCCAAGAATTCCTTTTCATGCGATAACGAATAAAGATAAGCAATAAAAAATGCAGTAAAAGTGATTATTACCGAAATGAGATGAACCCCATATTTTAAATACCACCTATCTTTACTTATCCCAAACATAATTTTTCCGATATGTACGTTTTAATTTACAATTTAATACTAAAATTATTTAAAAGCTACAAAATATTTTAAAAATTCTCATTTTGTTTTATTTAATTTTATAGTTATATTTAATTAAATATTAATCATTTGAATAACCATTATTCAACATTATTGCACAATAAAAATTGTTAAACTTTTATTATAAAAACATGAAATATTTTACCATAATTTTGATTTTACTTTTATTTACTTCAATAAACTTTGGTCAAAACTATTTTATACATAAATATGGCGATGAACATGGTTTACGAAGTAATTTAACAAAATCTTTAGATCAAGATGATAAAGGGTTTTTATGGATTGCAACTGATGCCGGTTTAGCTCGTTTTGACGGAAAACAATTTATGAACATTACTAAAAATTTTCCGTCACTGTTTGTAAAAGATGTTTTAATAACCTCAGATCAGAAAATAGTTGTAGTTACGGATTTGGGGGTTGGTTATTTAATTCTATCGGAAGAGGGGTATAAATATGAATCTATTATTGAGGGAAGATCTGCTGAAAAAGAAGGGTACTTATATTATCCAAAAGCGGCTTTTGAAGACTACAAGAAAAACATCTGGATAAGTGATCATACGGGATTAATAAAAATAAAAAACGGAAAGCACAAAAAATACAGATTCGATGATAGGTTTGCAACAGATGATTATTTAAACTCTTTTTGGATTACCGAGGATAATAAAGGGAATTTGTTTGCCAGTTCTTGGCAAGGGTATTTATTCTATTTTAACGAGGAACAAGACCGTTTTGTTGAAATACCTTTACTTAATAAAAACAATAAACTTTTAATAAATCAATTAATTTATTTAGATGATTATATTGTTGCGGCTACTTCAATTGGTTTGGTGAAAATAACAATTTCAGATGATTATTCTGCAAACATGTCATTGATGTTACCCTTTGTTAATAGCATTTGTTTTTATGATGATTATGGGAAATATTACATAGGCGGAGTTGAAGGAGGCATTTTAGAATGGGATGGGAAATCTGACAGAGCAATTCCGATTTTAGGAAATAGCATTAAGTCAATAGTTAATTATATTTATCCCGATAATCAAAACAATATTTGGGCATGTACGGATGAGGGGATAGTTTTACTGCAAAAAACTTTTTTTGCCGAATATAGAATAAATAATAGTAGCACTCAAAATAACAGCTATATTAGAACAATTAGTTCGGACGGTTTAAATAATTTGTACTTTACAGATCAGGAAAACATCTTTAAAGTCAATAATTGTAATCATAATTCTATACCGGAAATAGCATTCAATAGCAAAGGTAAAAGAATTTATAATTTTGCGGTTAGGGAAAATACTTTATGGATTTCTACACGTAATAGCGAGTTAATTCACAAATCAAAAAACTCAGAAAAAAGATTTACAATACCAAATCTTAACTTTAGAGTTTCTGGAATGATAATTGATTCCGCCGGTGCTTTATGGGGCTTTATGGACAACACGCATAAATTATTAAAAATAAAGGAGGATTTTTCATATAAAATTTATAATTTAGATAAATCTGTTTCATCGGAATCATTAATAAAAAACATAAATAATACTATTTTTATTCTCAGTTTTACAGACAAATTAAAAATAGTAACTTATGATAAAAACACAGACTCTTTTATCGAACAACAATTACGCCATCAAATTGAATATCCGACAAGTATTGTAATAAATGACTTTACTAAGTTGGATGAAAATTATTATTTGATTGCGACCAACATCGGAATACTTAAATACAAAAACGGAATCATTTCGTATCAATTTGGAAAGGATCATCAATTCACTAATAATGCCAAAGCAATAAAAATTTCCGATAACAATCAGGTTTGGATTGGTACCGAAAATGGTTTAGTGCTTTATTATGTTAACGAATTTGCGATTTTTAACAGAGTTGACGGATTGCCTAATACTGTTATAACTCCGAGCGGTTTGTATATTGACAAGAATAATAAAATTTGGGTAGCTACAAGTAGCGGTTTAGCTTATTGGCAGAAGGAAAACACACGTATAGATAGAACTCCGAAACCTTTAATTTATGAAGTTTTATTTAAGGGGAAACAATTGGATATTTCAAAAAAAAGTTTTAATATTACAGGAAAGGGAACCGTAATTTTTAATTATTCTGCATTAGTTTATCCCGCAAATAAGAGATATCAGTTTAAACTTTTAGGATTTCAAGACGAATGGTCTGATTTGACGGAATACGAATCTCAAAGTTTTATAAATCTTCCTCAAGGTAATTATATTCTTCAGGTTAGAGCTAAACAATTTGGTTATTTATGGAGCGATATTGCCGAAATTAAATTTACGGTCAATCCCCCTTGGTATCTTTCGGATATATTAATTATATCATATTTTATATTAGGAATTATTTTTATTGTTTACGGTACATTATTTCTTCAAAGAAATCGTTTGGAGAAACTTGAAAAACAAAAGGAAACTTTACAAGCATTAATTGAAGAACAAATCAAAGATTTAAAAAAGGAAAAAGAAACAACTGAAAAGCTACTTTTAGAAACCGAGAGCTACAATAAAGAATTAGAACGAGTAAATAGTGAATTAATAAAGGCTAATGAGTTTAAAAGTGATATTTTGGGTATAGCCGCTCATGACTTAAAGAACCCTTTAAGTACAATTATAAATTTAACGGAATTATTAAAAGAAGACGATATAAATAATGAAGACAAAAATGAGATGATTTCGTTAATTAATAATTCTTCATTGCGAATGTTAAACTTAATTACCGATTTACTTGAAAACATAATGGTCGAAAATACTAAATTCAAAATAAATATATCCGAGATTAATATAACTGAAATAGTTACATCAGTAGTTGTAGAAAATAGAATACAGGCAGGCAAAAAAGGACAAGCTATTAATTTTAACTATACTAGTGCATGTATAATACAAGGCGATGCAAAGTGGATTAGAGAGATTCTAGATAACATAATAAATAATGCGGTTAAATACACTCCGCAAAATAAAAATATTTATGTAGAAATTCACACTAACGATGAAAGGGTAATTATAAAAGTTAAAGATGAAGGACCCGGATTTACCGAACAGGATAAACCTCAAGTGTTTCAGAAGTTCAAACGCCTTTCTGCACGTCCTACCGGCGGAGAAAGCAGCACGGGTTTAGGTTTGGCTATTGTAAAGGAGCTTGTTGATTTGCATGGAGGGGAAATTTCATTTATCAGTGAACATGGTTTTGGTTCACAATTTATTGTCTCTTTCAAAAAAAAGATAAATTAATTAATTAACAATTGAATAAAAAAAACCCTTCTTCCATTTAGTGAAAGAAGGGTACGTACTTTGGGAGGGGAGTTTAATCAGTACTTTTGGATTTTTCTTTTCTACTTAAACAACTTTTTATTTAACTAAAGTCATAGTTTTTGCAGACATCATAGATTTACCTGATGCTGTTAAAATATTTAACTGATAAATATAATTTCCGCTTGCTAAGTTTGCTGCATTAAAGTTAATTTTGTGCGTTCCGGCAACAAAATCACTGTTAATTGCGGTAGCAACTTCTTTACCCAACATATCATATACTTTAATACTTACATTTGAATTTTCAGGTAAAGAAAATTGAATTGTTGTACTTGGGTTAAAAGGATTCGGGAAGTTTTGTGCTAATCCGAAAGATGCCGGTCCATATACTTCAACAGCAATTGCGTCAGAATATTCATAGCTGCCGTCAAAATCAAATTGTTTTAGTCTATAATAGTATGTACCAACTGCGGTTAAATTATCAAAATAATTATAAGTTTGTTTTTCGGTTGTTGTTCCGTTTCCTTTAACAAACCCAATTGTATTAAAGTTTGTGTTATCAGCGCTTCTCTGAATTTCGAAACCACGGTTATTAATTTCAGTTGCTGTTGTCCAAGTTAAATCAACACCGTTTGTTGAAGCTCTTGCTGAAAGTGAAGTTAATTCAACCGGCAATACTGTAGCTGATAAATTAACTTTACGCATTGCAGGACCCCATTCACTTCCCCACCATGATTTGTAATAAGCACCTATTGCACCCCAAGCAGGTTCACTTCCGGTGTAACCGTCAGGATCAAAAATGTTTATTAATACTTCTACATATTGTGTATTTGCAGTAAAACCTAATTGAGCTAAATGGAATACTAATTCCATAGCATAACCGTTATCCATAGCTGTTGTATCGTTTACAATTGTACCTGAACCTTTTACGGCAACTGCTTCAACTGTTCCTGCAGGTAATTGTGATTCGAAGTTAACTTCAGGATTAACACCTGATTGATTATAATATAATTTTACTTCTTTATCTTCGCCGTTTGGCATTTTAATTTTCATAAACAAGCCATCACCTTCCCAACTATCGCCAAAACGGCAAACAGAACCGTCTTTACCGTATATACTCATATATAGATCTAAACCGCTGCGTAAAAATTTTACATAATAAAATGATCTATCGGTATAAGTTCCTTTTACTAATGCGTCGCCTGTAACGGTAAGCTGATGTAAACCGGCTGGTTCAAGAGGTCCAAATTTTAAATAATCATAATTTCCGTACCATGCTGATTCTGATAAAACACCGTCAACAGTAATAGGAACATTGGTAATTAATGCATCTATTGATGCAGGATCTGCCCAAGTTTGAGCGCTAATTCCGATATTTAGTGCAAACAATATCGTTACAATACTTACTACCTTGTACGCTAACTTCATTTTGTTACTCCTTATTTTGTTGTTTTTATTTTATGTTTTAATTTTGAATGTAAACGTTTACATTAATAGTTTAAAATATGTAATTTTTATTTCGATGTCAATAGGGAATATTTTTTTTTATTGTTTTTATGGTATTTAAAATAAAAAAAGCGCACTTAATTTTTTATAAGTACGCTTTTATATTAAATGTGTTGAGATTAGTTAGATTTTTCTAAATTTTGGTGAAGAGAACACGATTTTTTGAGATCACATCCTCCGCATGTACCGCAAATAGAACCGGTATCCTTTGGAAATATACGCTTATAGATTTTATATAGCATATAAAATACCGTAAAAAATAATAATATATATACAATTATATCTTGCATAATCTTCCTATTTTAAATAAATAAACTTCCTATTTGATAAGTGAGCAACGAAACAATATATGCAATAAACGTTGTATAAACCATAGTAAAAATTGCCCAACTTGTACCGGCTTCTTTTTTTATAGCAGCAATTACTGCAACACAAGGGAAATAGATTAAAATAAACAACATTAATGTATAAGCAACTAAAGGATTAAAAACTTTTTCTCCTTTTTGAGGTCCATAAGTATAAACTTGTTCTTTTAATTTATGCTGTAAACCTCCGCTATTTTCATCGGAATCTACATCTGCTTGATATAAAACACCCATTGAACCGACAATAATCTCCTTGGCTGCCAATCCTGTTATTATCGAAACTCCTATTTTCCAATCAAAGCCTAGAGGGCTTAAAATAGGTTGAATAAAATGCCCCATTTTACCAATATAACTTTTTTCTTGTCTTTCGGATTCTCTTTGTAACTCGAGTTCGGATATTTGATTATCTTTAATAGATTTATCCAATAGACTATTATTTTTAATAGTTTTGATCATGTTGTCATAATCTTTTGAAAGCTTAACTTCTCTAGGGAAATAGCCAAGTGCCCAAATTATAATTGAAGCAACTAATATTACAGTCCCCATTTTCTTTAAGTATTGCTCCCCTTTATGCCACATATGATTTAAGGTATTTCTTAATGTCGGTATCCTATACGGCGGCAATTCCATTACAAAAGGAACATCCTCTTTTTTAAAAAATAGTTTATTTAATAGAATAGATACGCCGGCGGCAATAAAAACTCCTATTAAATAAATTGAAATTAAAACCAATCCTTGATGATTTGGGAAAAATGCAGAAATTAACAAAACATATACCGGAAGTCTAGCACTGCAAGACATAAACGGTATAATTAACATAGTTAGAATTCTATCTTTTCTGTTTTCAAGGGTACGCGTTGCTAATATAGACGGAACGTTACAGCCAAATCCCATTATTATCGGGATAAATGATTTGCCGTGAAGTCCGATTTTATGCATAAGTTTATCCATAATAAAGGACGCTCGTGCCATATAACCGGTATCTTCCATAAACGAAATAAAGAAAAACAGGATCAAAATATTAGGTAAAAAGATAATTACGCCGCCAACACCGCCAATAATACCGTCAACAAGTAGATCGCGTAAAGGTCCTTCAGCCATATTGTGTTGTAAAAACGTCCCAAAAGCAGAAATAACGCTATCAATAAAATCCATCGGGTAACTACCTAAAGAAAAAGTAGTTTGAAACATAATCCACATAAAAAATAAAAAAATAGGAAAACCTAACAGTTTATGTGTTACGAACATATCTATTTGTGCAGTTGTTTTTCTGCTTTCTTCTTCTCCGGGTTCATATGTTTCTTTTAATGCACCGGCTATAAACCCATATTTGGCATCAGTAATAATACTGCTACTTCTTTCTCCGAATTCTGTTTCAAGCTCTGTAATAGCATTATTTGCTTCTTCTTTTATAGTAACTGAGTTAGGGCATCGTTCAATTAATTTGTAACTGGTTTTATCATTTTCAAGTAATTTTATACTAAGATAACGTGAAGAGTATCTTGCCCTTAAATCGGAATTTATTTTTATATGCGGCTGTATTTTGGCAATGGCTTTTTCGATGTTTGTTCCATAGTTTATATGGATATGCCTAACAATCGGATCTCTATCTTCATAAACGTCAATAATTTTGTCAAATAAAGCTTTTATCCCTCTTCCTGTTTTTGCCGAAGTAGGAATAATCGGAATACCAAGCATTTTACCTAAAGATTCATAATCAAATTTAGCCCCGGAAGCCTCAAATTCGTCAAACATGTTTAAGGCAATAACAACCTTAATATTCATGTCAATTAACTGAGTGGTTAAATATAAATTCCTTTCAAGGTTAGAAGCATCAACCACATTTACAACAACGTCGGGGTGTTTTTCTAAAATATGTGTTCTAACAAACAATTCTTCCGGAGTGTATTCGGTAATACTATAAGTGCCGGGTAAATCAACAATATTAAAAGTATAACCTGCTTGCGTAAATTGGGCTTCTCTTGCATCAACGGTAACACCGCCGTAATTGCCTACTCTTTCATGTTTTCCGCTTGCAAAATTGTATAGTGTGGTTTTTCCGCTATTCGGGTTACCGACTAAAGCAACATTTATAAAACTACCTTTTTGACCGGCTGTTGTTTTTAAGGTTTCTTCATCAATTGTTCCGGCGAACTTAATTTCATCGATCTCATCAGCCATTGATGGGGCAATAACCTCAATTAAAGCTGCTTCGCTCCTTCGCAAAGTTACGCGATAGTTCATTATTTCGTATTCAATCGGGTCTTGTAGCGGAGCATTCCTAATTACTTTAACGCTCTTACCTTTTACAAATCCCATCTCTGTTATACGTTT
>JAEXOD010000205.1 GCA_023447335.1 Bacteroidota bacterium | reverse complement strand
GGTTTAGCGCCTTAGAGGCGCCTGGGCAAAGGAGGGTTTGAGGGCACTTCAAAATTAACACTTTTTTTATTTTTTTCCAAATCTTTTTTTATTTTTTTTATTTTTTTTTAGGAAGTACCAAAAATTTGCACTAAAAGCGCCCCATGTTAATTTTTTTTATAAGAATTTTTGTTTTTAAACTTCCTTATATAATCTATAAAACCGATAACTTGAAGCTAAAAATCCGACAACAACAAAAATTGAAAGTTTTATTATTTCCGGTAAAATTTCGCTAAAAGATGCCGACATTTGTGTTAACCTTACTTGAGCCGATAAATAAGCCGTACTCGGCAATAGATTAGAAACAAACTGCATACCCCAAGGTATTGCCTGAGATGGATAACTATAACCTGAAATTAAAAAAAGAGGTATAGACGTAAAGGCAAAAACCTGCAACGAAATTATCTTTCTTTCAAAAAATGTAGCGATAAAAACTGATAAAAACAATACCGCCAAAATATATAACAAAGTTATTAACGCTAATAAATTCATATCCCCGTTTAAACTTAAATTAAACAGTTTAAAGTTTACCGAATAAAAGAAAAAAGAATATGCAGCAAACAAGAAGAAATAAAAAGCTGTTTTCCCTAGTAGTGCAATTAACGGTCTATTTCCGGCAGTTGCAAACAATTCTTTTAATGTTTTTTCTTCTCGTTCTTTTGCAACACTTTCTGCTAATCCTATTAATAAAGTTTGGTGCAAAATTAACGCTAGTAATCCCGGAAGTATAAAATCACCGTAACTTTCGGTTGTATTGTACAAAGGACGCATATCAAATCTAACAGGATCGACAAGTTCTTTTGACTGTTCTATACTGTAACCTTGATTTTTATAAAACTCTTTTCTGTATTCTATCGCCTTATCCAGTATAACTTCGGTTACTGCTTTATTAATATCATTTGATACTAAAAATCGAGTAGTATTTAAATATACCTTAATTTTTGTCCCTTTCATCTGTTTAATGTCAGATTCAAATCCTTTAGAAATAATAATTAATCCCTGAACTTCATTTTGTTCTAAAAGCTTTTTACCTGATTCATAATCGAGAACTTTGTTCTCAATATTAATCATTTGATGAGCATTCAAATCAGTAATTAGCTTTTGAGATGCAATAGAATTATCATAATCTAAAATTGCTACGGGTAATTTACTTTCAACTTTGTTAATATAAACCGTTGAATAGAAAAATGCATAAAATAAAGGTGCCATTAAAATTACCGATATTATATTAACATCATGCGTAATTACCAAAATCTCTCTTTTAATTGCATTATATATATAATTTAATTTCTGCATAAGTTTAACCATTCTGTCTGTTTAATTCCGACTTAATATGTCGTTTCATTGAAAATATAATTACAATTAGTGATATAATTATAAATAATGATAAATTACCTATAAATCCTATTGCATAACTAAGTGGTGTTCCCATTTGATAAATCATCAAATACCCGTACAAAAAATGGGTAAACGGAATAATTGCGGCAAATATATTATGCAATAGCGGCATTGATGTTAACGGGAATGTGAAGCCGCTAAATAAAAAAGCCGGCGTATTGATAAACAATGCAAGCTCAGTCGCAAACATTTGATCGTGAAATAATGACGAGATCATAAACGCTAAGAAAAAAGAAGCCAGTATAAAAACCAAAAACAGCAACAATAAGCTAAATGTTGCCCCTGCAACATGCAAATTAAACAAAGGGAAAATAATTCCAATTATAGAAATAGCTGTCACAAAATGAAATAATATATGTGGTAACGATTTACCTAATATAATGTTAAATACATTTTGATTTGCCAATTCTACTAATTCAGTAAAAGTGTTATGTACAAATTCTGAGGAAATAATCAAAACTCCGCTAAGCATTATAATCATCTGCAACATACACGCTAATAAACCCGGCACCAAATAATTTAAATAGCTATAATTTGGGTTATATAATGATTTGGTTTCAACCTTAATGGGCTGCATAATATTATATGCTTTTTCGGGATGCATACCTTTTGATTTTAACTTTTTAAGTAACACACCGCCGGAAATGGTTTTAATTACCGTCATTGCATCTTTATAAATTAAATTACCTATAACCAAATTTGATGTGTTTTTGTAAATAGTTACAAAAACCGGCTTCCCTGCTTTAAGATTTTTTTCCATATTATGTGGTAAATAAACCGCTCCGTGTATCTTCCCTTTTCTTATATCTCTTTTTACTTCTTCAATATCATAATATTGATCTGCTATTTTAATATAAGATGTTGCATCAATATATCTTGTAACCAACAAAGATGTTTCAGTGTTATCCATATCTAAAACCCCGATAGGTACATTGTTTACAATTTCGTTTTTATATAAAAGTGCAAAAAACATAAATATAAAAAACGGCAAAATAATAGATAACACAAAAAGGGTTTTTCGCTCAATAATTCTGTGATATTCCCTAATGGCAATTTTTAATACCGGTGAGTTCGTCTTCATCTTGTAATACTATTGTTTTGGAATATTAAGTTTAACTGTCATACCGGGTCTTAAATCTTTAATGGTTTCATTACTTTTAAGATGAATTTCAAAGGTTTTCAAATCAAAATCCCCTTTTTGATTCGTAGGTCTCCAAGTTGCAAAATCTGCCATACTTGCAATATAAGTGACGGTAAATTCTGTTTCTTTATTGTCTAACGCAGGAATTTTACCTGTAAACTTTGCTCCTTTTTTAAATGTATTAAGTTTATCTTCTCTTACTTGTAATAATACGTAAGATTCTTCAGGTCTAATTATTGTGAACAGAGGATAGCCGGAGGCAATAACTTCTCCCGGGTCACTAATTCTATTTGCAATCTCGCCGTCAACAGGTGCTTTAATTTCAAGCTCTTTAAAATAAACCATCGCTTCGTTATATCCGTTTTCCGCTTGATGGAACAAAGCTTCTACCGCATCAATTTCTTCGTAACGCGCTCCTTTCATAACCATATCATATTTAGCTTTAGCAGCTTCCATCTGGTCTTTTGCACTATTGTATTTAAAAAGAACACCGTCATATTCCTGTGAAGATATTACCCCTTCATTATGTAGTTCTTTAAATCTTTTATAAGTTTTTTCCGCATATTCAAACTGTTCTTTGGCTTGATGATATAATTTTTCAACTTGAGTTTTTTCCTCAATCCTCGCACCGTTTCTTACCATTTCTAACTTACTTTTTGCGGCTTCCATTAATCCTTTTGTTTGCTCAACTTTAGCAGTCATCTCTTTGCTTTCCAATTTAGCAATTATTTCCCCCTTTTTAACCATATCTCCCTTATCAAAATAAATACTATCTATTCTACCCGGAATTTTAGAAGCAACATCAACTTCGGTTGTTTCAATTATTCCGGTCATTTCTATAAATTCATCGTTTGCGGTTGAAAACGCTAAAAATGCCAAAGCAACAATTACAATTAAAACCGGTAAAGATAAAATTATATAACTTTTTTTAATTTTCATTTTTATTTCTCCGAATTATCCAAAATATTTAAAACATTAACCGGATTACCAACAGCCAAATTAAGCTCGGTAAGCGATTTATAATATTGATTTAATGCCACTAATCTATCAATTTCAACTTTTTCCAAAGACAAACGAGCATCAATAACTTCTAAGGAAGTACCTAAACCGCTTTCAAACCGTTTTTCGTTCATCCGCAAGTTTTCTTTTGCTAAATTATAAGATGCTTCTAACTTATGGTATTTATTCCTAAAGTTATCCATATCTTTATAAGCTTTATTTACCCATAAATTAACTTGCCTTTTTGCTCCTGCATAAATCATATCAACTTCATTTTCTAAATGTATTGCAGATTCTAATTTAGTGTAGTCTTTAAATCCGTTAAATATATTAAATTTAAATTGTATGCCTACTGCCCATCTTGGTTCTAAAGCAGAAAGATATTGAGGATAAATTTCATATTTGCCAAAGGCTGCAATTTGCGGTAAAAAGCTACTTCTTTCTACATTAAACTTTTGAGTTGCTGCTACTTTTTTTTGCTCAATAATTTTTAGTATCGGCTGATTAAATTCGCCCAATTTTTGCATTTCGGCTACAACTAACTTATTGTCATAAAACGAAAGCGAATCTTTTAATATTATTTTTGTTGAGTCATCAATACCTAAGCTACTTTTTAATGCTATCATTGCCAAATCAAGATTATTCAAATCATCGCTTAAGTTTCTTTCAGCTTCCGAAACAGCAACTTTTGCTCTTAATAAATGATAATTGGCTATTAAACCTTCGTCAAATAGTTTTTGTGCTTCTTTTTCATGACGTTTCATTCCGTCAAGTACATTTTTTCGGGTTTCAACTACTTGAGTTACTAGCATATAGTTAAAGCAATTAATAAACACTTCGCTTGTAACTTCATTTTCAATTTTTTGTAATTCAATTTTCGCAGCTTCTCTTTCTGATTCAGCAAAAGTTTTTGCAGCCCACAATTTGCCGCCTAAAAACAGAGGCTGCACGCCTACAAATGCAGCTTGATAATAATCTTGTTTTTTTAAGGTCTGTTTAAATTCCGGCAATAAATTGTTCAAATCACCCAAATATTTATTTAATAATGAGCCCTTCTGAACGCTTGTTAGCTGAGTTCCTGTTGCTAATACATTATAAATGTTGGCTAATTCAACCTGTGTTCCAGATTGCATTTGAATCATTGCAGAACGAATAGGACTTAAATCAATCTCAAGTTGTTCATTTAAATGTGTATAAGACCCATCCAAACTAACCGATGGCAGAAAATTACCCCAGGCAGTTAATACTTCATATTCTTTTTGTTCAAGTTTTTCTTTGTACTGCTTTATCTTCTCATTATTGTTTAGTGCTATGTTTAATGCATCTTTAATTGTTAATTCCTGGGCAGAAACAGAAATTGTAATAATTAAAATTAATACACTAAACAAACCCATTTTATTTTTTTTCATTTAAATCTCCGTCATAATGAATCATTATTCATTATAATTAAAATTATTTATTTTCAAATAGTCCGTATTTTGTAAAATATTTAATTCCTTGCCTTATTTTATTAAGCGGAAAAGCTTTAGGATTTACTGCCCAATTGTTTAAAATATTACGTATTGCTCCTAATACATAATATCTAAAAATAAATAAATCCACATTCTTACTAAAATAATTTTGGTCAATCCCTTCTTTAATTACTTGTACTGCCAAATCTAAAAATTTATTGTAGTAAGGTGTAAATTCGGTGAAGGTATTCTTTTGAAAATTATTCTGTTCGTTAACTATCACCAAAGCTAAATCAGGGTTTTGAGTAAACTCATCAATTATTAAATCTATCATTGAATCAAGTTTTTCGGGGGCTTTTAAATCTGATTTATTTGTTAGAGTAACAAGCTCGTTATATAAATTTTCCCAAATAGAATTAAATATTTTATGTAATATATCTTCTTTACTTTCGTAATACATATAGATACTGCCGGTTGCTACACCTGCTACTTCTGCTATTTTGGCAATCTTACTGTAATGGAATCCGCTTTCGGCAAATATTTTTATCGCTGCGTCCATTATATCTTTTTCTTTGTTACCTTCTTTTGTTCTCATTTTCCTTCTTCCTTATTATTGAATAATGATTCATTTATACCTACAAATTTATTAATAAATTAGATTAAAGTCAATAACCTAATAAATTTAGTAATATAAGTCAGAGATATTTTTTTTCGTCATAGTATTTTTGTTTTTCACTCATCTGCCATAGGGGCGAAGTAATAACCCAGTTATGAATTTTTTCGCAGGTAATAAATGCAAAAACCAATGCCACCTCTACGAGGCTAAACATTTTCGTGTTTATGTGTGTTACAAAAATGCCACTCCTACGGAGCTGAAAAGCGTTAGACCAAAGACTGTAGATGATAGACGTTAGACAACAACTGGTTTTATTCAGTTAATCCTTCTTTTATCCTTAAAATCCTGGTTCAAAATAATGTTAAATGTTGAGGGTTAAATGTTGAATAAAAAGAATTCGCAAACCATGAATTTATTCATGGTGGCGAGGTAAAGACCCAGCCCATGAATTCATTCATGGGGAATTATAATACCCACACAAGCAAATATTAGCTGAGTTTGTTTACCACTATCAAAAGATAGCGGTAATTAAGTAAACACATATTTATTATAGCAATTATTATTTATTCCTCTTTGCATTTACCACTATTTTCAAATAGTGGCTACGGTACGGGGAATTATAATATCCATAGAAGCAAGTATTAGCGGAGTTGGTTTACCACTATCTGAAGAAAGCGGTAATTGAGTTAACACATATTTAGTATAGCATTATTATTTATTCTTCTTTTTAATTACCACTATTTTCAAATAGTGGCTACGGAGCGGGGATTAAAAACACCCACACAAACAAGTATTAGCTGAGTTGGTTTACCACTATCTAAAGATAGCCGTAATTGAGACTATACCTTTTGCAAAACAATTAATATTTATTCGTCAATAACCTTCCTATATTTACTCAATTACCACTATTTTCAAATAGTGGCTACGGAGTGAAGAATAATAATCAACGTCACCTCTACAAAGCTAAAACACCTTCTATTTTTTTATTTCAAACACATTATTTTTTAAATTAACGTCAGGTGTTCTTTTATTCCCCAATAAAATTGAAGAAAATTCCGAGCCTGTTTTCACTTTAACTTCAAAAGTATTTTTACCGTCTTTCCAAACTTTTGCAGAATGATAAAAATCAATTTTGCTTCCGTTTGTAAGATTTATTTCCAAGAAAATCGGCGTTGGGAAATTTCCTACTTTTTCAATTGTTATTATAGCCTCACCTTTTTCATATTTTGCATCTTTAATTGCCAAATCAGGGTATCCTTGTTCGTAGAACCAAGGCTTGATAAACCAATATAAATCTTCTTTGGTTACATCTTCAAAAGTAAAAAAGAAATCAAAAGGAATAGGATGTTTTCCGTTCCATCTATTTATATATTCTTTTAAAGCATTATCATATTTTTCATCACCTAGTAAATCACGAAGCATTGCATAAGCTGTTGCACTTCTTATATAGGCATGCATTCTATAAGGTTTTGACTTTAAATTAGTAGTTAAAATCATCAACGGAGTTTCAAATTCCTTACCGGCACTTCTGTTATAATTTGAAATATTTCTTTCTTCCGGTTCGTATCCTTTAGCTATTCTTTTTTGTATCCCATAGGGCAAAGAAACTGCAAATCCTTCATCCATCCATGCATATTTTCTTTCATTTGTCCCCATATAAAACGGGAAATAGGTGTGTAATATTTCATGCGAAGTTACATGCACCATACCGTAATAGTCATCTTCTGCGGCACTCTGGTTAACCATCATCGGATATTCCATTCCGCCTGATCCGTTAAAAACAGTTAATGAAGGATAAGGAAAAGGTACACCGGGAATTTCTTCAGAAAAGTAAGCAATAGATTTTTTACTCACCTCGGCAACCGGAACAAACCCTTTATTTTCAGGTTTATATGCCGAAGAGATAAAAACTCTTTTATTATTTTTTTTATCGACACAATAACTTGTTGCATCCCAAACAAAACTATTACTTACTGCAAAAGCGAAATCGGGTACATTTTTAGCAATATAATTCCACTCTACAAACGCTCCCCCTTTTGTAAAACCTTTTGATTTAACATCCGATGTATCAATAACTTTTATTATTTTATCAGAATTATGAGCCTCAATATACCTTGTATAAAAAGGTTCATTCAATAACTCTTTAGAATTTTGTAATTCCCCGGTTGACCATACAATAAAATCTTTTGGAACAGTTATTTTTACGTTAAAGTTATTTATATCGTTATAAAACTCTTGTGCACCTGAATAATCATTTATGTCCCAACCGTCTATATCATCATATACGGCAACTTGCGGATAAAAATACGCCATAAAATAAGCTGTAGAATCATATTTACCCATTCTAACTAATTGAGTTTGTGGCAAAGGGAAAGACCATTCAATTTCAATAGTTGTTTTAGAACTAGGAGCAATTTTTTGTTTAAGTTTAACAAACAAATTTGTACCGGCTTTAAATGCTAAACCGGTAGCAAATTCTTTTGAATAATCTTCACCGTTAATAATTATTTTTTTAATTAAAGTACCGTTATGAATTGTTTTAGGATGGATTTGCCAATCTCTCATCGCTGTTTTATTATAAAAATCTTGATATAATCGAAATACTAACTGGTCTAAACTATCTTTACTATTATTATAATAATCAATCTTTTCGCTTCCCGTAAAATCTTCTTGTTTTGGGTCTAGAGTAACATTAACAGTATAATCGGCAGAATTAACAAAATAATCTTTCCCCGGTTTGCCGTCATAACTACGAGTCCCGTTTTCAAAAGCATCCTTCACATTTAAGGGCATAAAGTATTTATCAGCTTGAGCAATTACCGCAAAGTTAATCAAAAATAGGAAGTAAACCGTAAATTTTTTCATAATAATTCCGCCATTATTTAGAATAAAAAAAAACCGCTTAAAATTAAGCGGTTTTTTTGAATAATTCAAACCAATAAATTATAATTAAGCAATTTTTTCAAATGCTTGTTCTAAATCTGCTATAATATCATCAACATTTTCAATACCGACACTTAATCTAACAAGCCCTTCTGTAATACCTGCTTCTGCACGAGCTTTTGCACCCATGCTTAAATGGGTCATACTTGCGGGGTGTTGAATTAATGTTTCAACGCCTCCCAAACTAACTGCTAATTGCGAAAGTTTAACATTATCCATTACAACTTTACCGGCATCAAAACCGCCTTTTAATTCAAAGGCAATCATTCCGCCAACATCTTTATGTTGTTTTAATCCGATTTCATATTCCGGATGACTTTTTAATCCCGGGAAAAACACTCTTGCAACTTTAGGATGTGCTTCTAAAAATTCAGCTATTTTTTGAGCATTGTAACAATGACGTTCCAATCTTAAAGATAGAGTTTTTAAGCCTCTGTGAACTAAAAACGAATTAAACGGGTCTATTACGCCCCCCATTTGGTTTAAGCACTTTCTTAAATTAGTATAAAGTTCTTCGTTCTTTGCAACAATAATTCCTGCAACAACATCGGCATGACCATTTAAAAATTTAGTCATACTATGTAAAACAATATCAGCACCCAAACTTATAGGCTGTTGTAAAGCCGGACTCATAAAAGTATTATCTACAACAAGCAAAGCATTGTTATTATGTGCAATTTTAGCGCATTCTTCAATATCCGAAATCGCCAATGTAGGGTTACCCGGAGTTTCGATGTAAACAACTTTTGTGTTCGGTTTTATAGCTTTTTCAACTTCTGTAATAATATTAGTATCAACAAATGATACTTCAATATTAAATTTTGTAAAAATAGTAGCAAGCAAAGTAGTTGTCGGTCCATATAAAGCTTTAGAACAAACTACATGGTCTCCTGCTTTAAGCAAGGCTGTAAATACGGTACTAATTGCACCCATACCGCTTGCACAACCTAATGCCTTGAATCCCCCTTCTAAATCTGCAACGGCATTTTCCATTGCTTCAATTGTAGGGTTTTTCATTCTTGTATAAATATATCCGGCTTCTTCGCCTTTAAATATCGATGCACCTTGATCGGCACTATCAAATTTAAATGTTGAAGTTTGATAAATAGGAGGTACTACCGGTCTAAATTCATAGTCGCCTATTCCGGCATGAACACACTTAGTATCAAATTTTACTTTTTCATTATGCATTTTGTCACCAATTTTATTAATTGTCCATATGTGTTATTCTTATTCTTCCGTAACGGCACTATCTTCATCAGGAATAATTTTTGCCAAATCGGCTATCGCGTCACCGTCATTTAACTTAATAACTCTAACACCTTGAGTATTTCTACCCATTACTCGCATATCTGCAACGCTTTGACGTATAACCATTCCTTGTACTGTCATAACAACAAATTCGTCGTTATCGTTAACTTCTTTCATGGCTATCAAATTACCTGTTTTATCTCCGGTTTTAATTGTAATAATACCTTTACCGCCACGATGTGTAATTCTATAATCACTTAATTCGCTACGTTTACCAAATCCTTTATCGGTCACTACTAACAAAGTAGATTCACGTTTAACAACAATAGAGCCAATCACTTTATCGCCGGCTTCAAGCGTTATACCTTTTACTCCGGTTGCAGTACGTCCCATATCTCTAACATCTTTCTCGTTAAAGCGAATAGCCATACCGTTAAAAGTACCAATAACTATATCATTATTTCCTTCACTTATTCCTACTTCAATCAAGCTATCGCCATCATTAATATTAATAGCTATAATACCGCCTTTTCTAATATTAGAATAAGCTGAAAGAACCGTCTTTTTAATAGTACCTTGAGCTGTAACCATTATTGCATATTTGTCATTGGCAAAATCTTTAATTGATAGGAAAGCGGTAATCTTTTCATCCTTTTCTTTTTCAATTAAGTTTTGAATAGCTCTGCCACGGCTTGCTCTACCTGTATCGGGTACTTCGTGAACTTTTAATGAATACACTTTCCCTTTATCCGTAAAGAATAAAATGTAATGATGGGTAGCAGCAATAAACATATGTTCAATAAAGTCTTCGTCTTTTGTTCCGGCGCCGGTTACTCCTTTGCCTCCTCTATTTTGACGTCTGTAACCGCTAACCGGGAATCTTTTAATAAACCCTTTATGACTAATTGTAACAACAACGTCTTCGTTGGCAATAATGTCTTCTAACGAAAATTCTTTGTAATCATAAATTATTTCGGTTCTGCGTTTATCGCCGTAGCGATCTTTTATTGCTATTAACTCTTCTTTTATTATTAGATTTCTTTTCGCTTCACTAGCCAATATTCCTCGTAGCTTTTCGATTAATTGAATAACTTCTCTATACTCGTCTTCAATTTTTTTACGTTCCAAACCGGTTAATCTTTGTAGACGCATATCCAAAATTGCTTTCGCCTGTATTTCGGATAATTTAAATTTACGCATCAAATTAACTTTGGCTGTTTCAACGTCTTTCGATTTTTTAATTGTTTCAATAACTTCATCAATATTATCTAAAGCAATTATATAACCTTCTAAAATATGAGCACGTTTTTCGGCAGCTTCTAATTCAAATTTAGTCCTGCGTATTAAAACATCCATTCTATGCAACAAGAAATAATGCATCATTTCTTTTAAAGTTAAAACTTTAGGTATACCGTTAACTAAAGCCAAGTTAATAACACCAAAAGTTATTTGCATTTGAGTATGTTTAAATAACTGATTAAGAATAACATCCGGTTGTGCGTCTCTCTTTGTTTCAATAACAATACGCATACCGTCTCTATCACTTTCGTCTCTAATATTCGAAATATCGGTTACTTTTCCTTCGTGAACTAATTCGGCAATTTTTTCGATTAAATTTGCCTTATTTACCTGATATGGTAATTCGGTTACTACTATATTTTCTCTATCATTTTTCTGTATTTCAACATTTGCACGTGCCCTAACAATAATTTTTCCGCGTCCGGTTAAGTATGCATCTTTTACCCCTTCGTATCCAAATATAATACCTGCTGTCGGAAAATCAGGAGCTTTAACATATTTCATAAGCCCTTCTGAAGTTACTTCAGGATTTTCGATTAAAGCAATTAAACCGTCCACAACTTCAGTTAAATTATGAGGAGGAATATTTGTTGCCATACCTACGGCAATTCCGCTTGCACCGTTTACCAATAAGTTAGGCAAATATGCCGGTAAAACGCTCGGTTCTTGTAAGCTGTCATCAAAGTTGGGGACAAAATCAACAGTGTTTTTATCCAAATCTCTTAACATTTCATCAGCAAGACGCGCTAAACGAGCTTCGGTATAACGCATTGCCGCAGCTCCGTCTCCGTCTATACTTCCAAAGTTACCTTGCCCGTCAATTAATGGGTAACGTAACGAAAAATCCTGCACCATACGCACCATAGAATCATATACGGCTGTATCACCATGAGGATGGTAT